>JAGVNP010000085.1 GCA_020053185.1 Deltaproteobacteria bacterium
AAACAAATCGCATCTGCTCGGTATTTTTTATGCCTACAAGCTCAGCAAGAGAGCCTGTGAAAGTTTTTCGGCCAAAGGCTTTTGCTACCTTGATAAGGTGGGAGAACCTGATCGTAAACTCGGAATGCTGAAAGAGTTTTATTTCACGCGGGAATCCGTTAAGGCTAAGCCCGTCTTTGAGGTAGTCCATAGCTTCAGGAATGATTGGATCGCTCGAATGCTCGCTTAAGAATGCAGGGATTTTATTTTTGCAGATCTGCTCTACGATCTGTATGGCACCAATGTTGAGATTGAAAAGGCCCTTTTCAGGTATCTCTAGATCATATTTTTTTACCAACGCCAGCGCATCATCAGGCAGGTTTTGTGCATCAAGATTCATCCATGTGGGTAAGTCGCCGATCATCTCATTCAAAATAAGCAGATCAATGTTTTTCAGGCCATCCAGGATCTCTGTGACATCTGCATTGATAAAGGTAATGAGGTTTTTCCATGAACTAAGCTTTTTTCTCTGCACATTGAGCAGGTTTTTTGAGAGATCGACCATGAATGCATGTTTGATTAGATTCGAGTATGCCCCAAACAGGCCGTTCATGAGACTTCCGTAGCCGCCGCCGATTTCCATGATTCGGCTGCCGTTTTTGAGTAAATTTTCTTTTACAAGAAGCTCGCCGATCATTGCGCCATAGGGTTTTGGCTCTTTGATCGCTACCATGTAAGGAGAATCTTTTAATGCAAGCGACTCGCAGATAGTGAATTCTTTCATCAGATCGAGCGGTGAATCTTTGTGATAAGTATACGTGGTATTGATCTTTTTCATGATCGATGTGTACTTTATTTATATCTCTTTGTACACAAGCAGCCGTGATTCGTAAATCGTAATTCGTAACCAGCATCCCGCATCCAGCATCTAACATTCCCGATTGGTGCAATATGAATATTTAACTTGCAATTTTCACCTTTTTTTGTGGTTGTTGACATTAATCTCCAAGTAGATTAGTCTACTAATAGATCAAGGAGGAGTTTATGCGAACGACAACAATCAGGATTCCGGAAGAAAAGAGAAATGCCTTAAAGGTCATTGCAAGCATTGAGCGGAAGGATATGAAAAATATCATCTCGGAGTTAATCGATGAGTATTTAGAGCGGCATAAGGAAACCCTTGAATTACTCTCTCGTCCCGAATGGGTAGATCTTATAAAAAAGGGAAAGGAAGAGGTAAAGAAGGCTATTCCCGGAAAGAAGCTTAATGAGTTGGACGATTGAGATCAAACCAAGTGCTGAAAAATCGTATCATAAGCTTACCTCGGAAACGAAAAGGCGTATAAGGCAAGCGCTTGAAAAAATAGAGCAGGCAAAAGATCCTTTTTCTCACCCCGGAGTTAAGACCCTCGTTGGACCCCTAAAGGGTGACTATAGAGTTAGGGTTGGAGATTGGAGGATTTTATTTACCCCTGATCATGACAATAAAATACTTCATGTATACGCAATCCTTCCAAGGGCAAGCGCGTATAAAAAGTAGACCCGCAATTCGAAATCCCTGGCCCAGACCGCAGTGCGGATCGCACCAGGGCAGGCCGAAATTTTCCCATCCCGTAACCCGCAAGTTGTTCTTGACTTCCTGCCCGAAACCTTTTATTTTACTGTATTATTAGATTTTGCATCAGGTAGTTATCAACGAAGAACAAGGAACCAAGAACAAAGAACTACGAACATTGAACCTAGAACGTTGAACATAACATAAGGAGGAGTTCATGGCGGATAATAAAAAGAAATGGTCCAGGCCGCAGTTGATCGTGCTGGGGAGAGGAACGCCGGAGGAAAATGTGTTAATGGCTTGTAAAAACACAACACAAGCATCAAGTCCTAATAGTGTAAATAATACCAAATGCGGTATCGCTAATTATGTATGCACGGATTGCAGTGGGCTAAGTAGCTCTTAATTTGCATAACTTTGTTTTTATTAAATGTTTTTTGATGTCAACTTGTGAAGGTTACTGTATTAGAAAATAAGGTTCCCTACCTGCCATTAAAAGGAAATATTGATCCTACATATCGTTGTAATAATACTTGCAAACACTGTTGGTCATGGTTGTCGGAGAATACCTCTAAAAAAAATGAAGAACTCACATTCGATGAGATTCATCGGATTATAGATGAAGCCAGGGCTCTGGGGTGTCGGCAATGGGCAATCTCTGGTGGTGAGCCAATGCTCAGAGACGATTTTACCGATATTTTCGATTACATAACACGAAAATCTGTTTCTTACAGCATAAACACAAACGGCACCCTGATAACACCCGCTATTGCAAAACTTCTCACTCGAAAAGGAGCCAAGATGGTTGCCCTGTATGGCGCAACAGCAGAGGTTCATGATTATATTACCCGGAATCCAGGATCTTTTGATGCGACCATGCGTGGGTTTGCCTATCTAAAAGAAGCTGGTGCAGGCTTTATTGTCCAGGTCATTCCCATACGCGATAGTTATCACCAGTTCAATGAGATGATAAGCCTAGCTAAATCTTTAAGTCCGCATTGGCGTATAGGTGCTACATGGCTTTATTTATCGGCCTGCGGATCAAAAGCAAGAAATCGCGAAATCATGCAACAGCGCCTCGATCCTGCTATTGTAGTTGAATTAGACAAGCCGGATATGAGCTATCAGTTTGACAGTTCTTCGTTCTTAGTTCCTCGTTCCTCGTTAGGACATGAAACCAACCATGAACCAAGAACCACGAACAAAGAATCCTATGACCACGAACCAAGAACCACGAACCAAGAACCCTATAACGAAGAACATCTCTTCGCTTCCTGCATCGCAAACCGACGCGATTTTCATATCGATCCCTATGGCCAGATGAGTTTCTGCTCTTTTATCAAAGATCCGAAACTGCGCTATGATCTCCGTAAAGGCACATTCCACGAAGCATGGGAGAAATTTATCCCATCGCTTGCAAATACTGTTTGTAGTAATGATGAGTACAGAAAAAACTGTGGAACATGCAATATGCGCTCGGACTGCCACTGGTGCCCGGTGTATGCTTATTTGGAACATGGCGGATATTCAGCCAAAGTGGAGTATCTCTGTGAGGTCGCAAAAGAAAACCGCAAATTCAAGGAGAACTGGAAAATGCAACATCGACGCTATTATGAAATTGCAGGGATTACCATACAGATAGACACTGATCTGCCCATTACTGAAAAAACATTCCATGAAAAACTCAATATATTCCAAATAGAAAAACCGGGGGAAGATGTTATCTCAATACATCATCATTTTGAACTCCCTGAACTCAAAAACAAAGATCTTGGCAGTGAAATTTACTGCAAGCCTCCCTGGGCAATCTATCGCAAGGATTACACATGGATCTATCTCGGTATTTCCACGCAAGCAGATGATCCGAGTCTGCATCGCGTGGCTGTGTTTAATGCGAAACACACGCAAGGGCGTATATACAGTCCCGATGGAAGTTTTTTCATTAAGGGTGGTTTGCATTCTCTAACAATGTTTGCATCAGACCAAATCTTTCTCGCCCGAGTTCTCGCTGATCGGCAGGGCTGTTATCTCCATGCTGCAGGGATGGTTGTCGACGGCAAAGGGTATCTATTCATCGGTCATTCTGAGGCTGGGAAATCCACCACAGTGACCATGCTCAAAGACGAAGGCGAGATACTTTGTGATGACCGCATAATTGTGAGAAGATGGCCGGAAGGATTCAAGATCCACGGCACATGGAGTCACGGCGATGTGCCGATTGTATCCAACGGCTCTGCACCGCTCCATGCAATCCTCTTTATTGAAAAATCAGAAACCAACCGCATAATTCCTATTCAATCATCAAAGGAAATTGCAAAAAAACTCCTGTTCTTTGTCATCAAACCCCTGGTCACTGCTGACTGGTGGGAAAAGACCTTTGACCTGATCGAAAAAATTTCCCACGAAGTCCCTGCGTATACTATGGAGTTTGATAAGAGTGGGAAGATTATAGAAAGCATAAAACAGTTGTAAATACGTTCTTCGTTATTTCGTTCTTTGTTCTTCGTTAGGCAGTTCTTCGTTTTTTGTTATTTTGTTCCTTGTTGCTACATCTGTACTTATTTGTTATCTTGTCCTCGGATTTTTGATTTTTAACAAAGAACCAAGAACTAGGAACTAAGAACCTTGAATAACTATGCGGATTGAAAAATTTGAAGACATAGAATGTTGGCAACTGGGACGAACTCTTACATCCTGTATTTATGCAATAACAAAAGGGAGTGGTTTTTCAAAAGACTTTGGATTGAAAGACCAAATTCAGCGAGCATCCAGTTCTGTTATGCATAATATAGCTGAAGGATTTGACAGCGGCAGCAATGCAGAATTTGTAAAATTTCTCCGCTATGCACAGAGATCATGCACGGAAGTACAAAGCGAACTCTATGTTGCTCTTGACCAAAAATATATATCCCAAGAGCAGTTTACAGAATTATATAATCTCACGCAGCATACTCGTTCCAAGATCGGAGCTTTCATCAAATACCTTCTCGAATACAGAACAAAGAACGAGATAACAAAGAACAAAAAACGATGAACAAAAAACCAAAAATTGAAAACAAAGAACAAGGAACAAAGAACACATTTATCCAGCATCCAGAATCCAGTATCCAGAAACCAGCATCTATTAGCGCCTACATCACCAAGCGCGACTTAAACAAAGAATCGTTATGGAGCAAGGGTGGGCCGAGACTGCCCCACCTCGACATCGAGCTTACCGAGCGGTGCAACAACAACTGCATACACTGCTGCATCAACCTGCCGGAAAATGACAAGAAAGCAAAGGCGCGGGAATTAAAAACCGAAGAGTGGAAGGATGTTATTAAACAGGCTGCTGATCTTGGCACGCTCACTGTGCGTTTTACCGGTGGTGAGCCGCTTCTGCGCGGGGATTTCCAGGATTTGTATATGTTTACTCGCAAATTAGGGATAAAGGTTCTCTTGTTCACCAATGCCAGGCTCATCACTCCAGAGCTTGCAGATCTTTTTGCTAAAATCCCGCCCTTGGAAAAGATCGAAATCACGGTTTACGGCATGCATGAGAAATCGTATGAGGCAGTGTCTTGTGCAAAAGGATCTTATGACCAATTCCGAAAAGGTGTTGATCTGTTCTTAAAGAGAAAGGTCCCATTTGTTGTCAAGAGCGCGCTCCTGCCGCCAAATAAAGACGAGATAGAAGAATTCGAAGCCTGGTCAAAGACTATTCCCTGGATGGATAAATCGCCTTCTTACTCCATGTTTTTCGAGTTGCGCGGGCGCAGAGATTCTGCAACAAAGAACAGGAAGATTGCTAAACTTCGCCTGTCACCAGAACAAGGCTTGCAGATTTTAACAAAGAACAAAGAACGATTTTTGAACGAAATGTACCAGTTCTGCAACAAGTTTATGGGGCCACCAGGAGACAAGCTTTTTTCCTGCGGCGCCGGACACGGCGCATGTGTAGATGCATACGGTAGGTTTCAGGTCTGTATGCCTCTGCGTTATCCAAGCCTATCATATGATCTGAAAATAGGGTCACTGAAAGATGCAATACAAACAGCATTTCCAAAAGTGCTTGATCTGCGCGCTGAAAACCCGGACTATCTTGCCCGATGTGCCCGCTGTTTTCTCAAAGGCCTGTGCGAACAGTGTCCTGGAAAATCCTGGTCAGAACATGGCACCTTAGATACTCCGATAGAATATCTCTGTGAAGTGGCTCATGAACAGGCGCGGTATTTATGGTTGTTGAATGAGGGCGAAAAGGCGTGGGAGGTGAAGGATTGGAAGGAACGGATAAAAAAGATGCGTTCTTAGTTCCTTGTTAAAACGTTCTTGGTTTTTTGTTCCTCGTTCTTCGTTCCTAGTTCCTCGCTCCT
>JAGVNP010000190.1 GCA_020053185.1 Deltaproteobacteria bacterium
AATGAAAATATTCGGCTTTGAGTACGAGATGGAGATCAGTACGCGGCCTGAGAAATCCATCGGCTCTGATGAAGATTGGGAGATGGCAACAAAACACTCATAGATGCATTGAATGCCAAAGGGCTTCCCTATGAGATCAATGAAGGTGATGGTGCATTTTACGGCCCAAAGATCGATGTAAAGATAAAGGATGCAATCGGAAGAAAGTGGCAGTGTGCGACCATTCAGTGTGATTTTACTTTACCTGCACGGTTCGATTTGAACTATATTGCAACGGACGGGTCAAAGCAGAGGCCGGTTATGCTCCACAGAGTAATACTCGGCTCTGTTGACCGATTCTTAGGTGTGCTTATTGAGCACTTCAGCGGCGCATTCCCTACCTGGATTGCCCCGGTACAGGCAATCATCATGAATATTACTGATAGCCAGATGGAATATGCGGAAACAGTTGCTAAAGACCTGCGGGATGCTGGTATACGGATAGAGCTTGATACAAGGAATGAGAAGGTCGGCTACAAGATAAGAGAGGCGCGCCTTTCCAAAGTCCCCTACATGGTGATTGTAGGAGACAAAGAGAAGGCTGAGGGGACCATTACTGTACGGGATCGGAGCAATGCGCAGAAGGTTATGGGTGTTTCTGAATTTATTACTGATATCAATAGAGAAATTCCCAAGATTTAAACGATATTGACAACTTATGAGGTCTTGATTTAAAAGATCGCAAGTTCTAAGTATATGGGAGGCGTTATAAAGGATAGCAAAGATAAGACAAGAATAAACGAGAGGATCGTTGCTGATAGCATCAGAGTAATCTCATCGGATGGCGAGCAACTTGGGATCATGACGGTTCCTGCAGCTTTAAGCAAGGCAAAAGAGTATGAACTGGATCTGGTAGAGGTTGCACCAAACAGCACGCCTCCTGTATGCCGTATAATGGATTATGGGAAATTCAAATACGAGCAGACAAAGAAAATACACCAGGCAAAGAAAAAACAGGTAGTAATAGTTATAAAGGAGATAAAATTCAGGCCAAAGACCGATGAGCATGATTACCAGTTCAAGCTCAATCATATACGGCGTTTTTTGGAAGCGAAAAACAAGGTGAAGGTTGCAGTATTTTTTAGAGGAAGAGAAGTTGTGTATCAGGATAAAGGGTTTGCCATGCTTGCAAGGGTGCAGGAAGAGATTGCCGATATAGGTACTGTAGAGAGTCACCCAAGGATGGAAGGCAGATTGATGCACATGATGTTAGCGCCTAAACAATAGAGGGAGTTGCTCATGAAAATAAAAACAAACAGAAGTGCGGCAAAAAGGTTTTCAGCGACCGGGAGCGGTAAGATCAAGAGAAATAAGGCGTATACAAGACACTTGCTCTCGAGTAAGTCGAGGAAGAGGAAAAGAAATCTAAAGAAAGATGCGATATTGGATTCCGCAAACCTCTCAGGGGTAAAGCGGATGCTGCCATATTGCTAAAAGAGGTGCACAAATGCGTGTAAAAAGAGGTATAGTAGGAAACAGGAAGAAGAAAAAGCTCCATAAGATGACAAAGGGCTTTGTCGGCGGAAGAAGAAATCTGATGAGGGCCGCAAAGGAGACTCTGGATAAAAGTCTGGCATATGCATTCAGAGACAGACGCGCGCGAAAGAGGGAATTCAGACAGCTGTGGATTGCGCGCATAAACGCTGCCCTCAGGTTAAATGGAAAGAGATACTCGCTCTTTATCCATGACCTGTCTAAAGCAGGGGTTGAGATTGACCGGAAGATCCTGTCAGATCTTGCCATCACAGATCCCAAAGGATTCTCCTTTATTGCTGATTCAGTAGCAAAGAGCTAAATGGAGAAGCAGATTGAAGAACTCAGGTCCTCCTTTGAGGAGGACCTGAAAAATGTCAAAACGCTCAAAGACATAGAATCACTCCGTGTAACCTACCTTGGACGAAAAGGAAACCTCACCACTATATTGAGAGGTATGGCTGCGCTCTCAACGGACGAGCGTCCGAGGATGGGGTCTCTTGCAAACCAGCTTAAAACATTTATAGAAGAAAGACTTGCCGGGCGGGCAAGAGAATTAGAAGCTAGCGAAACAAAGGAACTCATTGATGTAACCCTTCCTGGCAGAATGCCGAGAAAGGGAAGTATCCATATCCTGAACCAGGTGCTCACCGAAATAGAGGATATTTTCCTTGATCTCGGGTTTCAGATCGCATCAGGTCCTGAAGTTGAGGACGACTATCATAACTTTGAAGCGCTGAACATCCCTGCATTCCATCCTGCACGGGATATGCAGGCCACATTTTATTTTTCTGACAGGCTTCTTCTGCGGACCCATACCTCGCCTGTACAGATACGGGTCATGGAATCGAACGGACTTCCGGTACGTATCATTGCACCCGGAAAGGTATATAGATCTGATTCTGATGTAACCCATACTCCCATGTTTCACCAGGTAGAGGGTTTGTGGGTGGAAGAAGGCATCACGTTTGGCCATTTAAAAGGTGTGCTTGAGGCGTTCATACATACTTTATTTGGCAGGGATGTGGCGGTGCGGTTCAGACCGTCGTTCTTCCCGTTTACAGAGCCGTCTGCTGAGGTGGATATCGGATGCGTGATTTGCAAAGGCAAAGGATGCAGAGTGTGCAAAGATACCGGATGGCTGGAGATTCTGGGCTCAGGCATGGTAGACCCTGAGGTTTTCAAATATGTGGGTATTGATTCCGAAAAAGTCACAGGATTTGCCTTTGGTCTTGGGGTGGAGAGGGTGGCCATGCTTAAATACGGCATTGACGATATTCGGCTCTTTTTTGAGAATGATCTGCGCTTTCTTACGCAATTTTAGGTTATAAATTATGAAGATTAGTCTTAACTGGATAAAAGAGCTTGTTGCAATCGATGCAAAGCCTTCTGAAATTGCAGACAAACTCACCCTAAGCGGCACCGAGATAGAAGGCCTTACTCACACCACTATTCCCAAAGAGGTTCTTTGCGGCCAAGTGACAAAGGTCAGCCCGCATCCAAATGCAGACAGGCTTAAAGTCTGCATGGTGGACACTGGTAAAGAAGAGGTTCAGGTTGTATGCGGTGCACCTAATGTGAAAGAAGGCATGCTCACTGCATATATCCCTGTTGGTGTGAAGATCAATGATACTTTTACTGTGAACAAGGCAAAGATCAGAGGA
>JAGVNP010000031.1 GCA_020053185.1 Deltaproteobacteria bacterium
GCTCCTCGCGATGACAGAAAACAATTATGCAAAGGTCTAATTACTGATAAGTCCTGGATTCCCGCCTGCGCGGGAATGACAATTTTTATGGTGTTTTTAATATTGTGACACAGTTTTTCGCGGGAATGACAGGAAAAATTCTTCTGTGGACATTATCTCTATGAGTGAATCAATAGTTCAGAACAAGACTTCGGCTTTACTGTCCTGAGTGTTTCCTGATCAGGTCGTATCCATTGTCCCAGAATATGTTCTGGTAGAATTCTTTTGATAGACCAAGGCTCAGTAGACAATCGATCTCTTCTTCCCTGGGATAGATGATGTTGGGAAAATCAGAGCCGTATACGATCCTGTGTTTGTATTCTTCCAGGCATTTTTTATCAAGATTGAACATGGCAAATGCCTGGGGCAGAAAAGAAAAGGATGTATCAAAGTACAAATTCTCATAATCATCAAGAAGCGAGAAAAATTGTTTGTATTCAAGCCCTCCCATGTGGGCAACTGTTGCAGGAAGTTTCGGATATCGCTTGAGCAGACGCTCAAAATTGGAAAACCCCACAAATTGATTGCTCACAGGCCCTGTGCCCACATGAAAAAGTATCCTTTTGTTTTTCTTGATCACCATTTCATAAAACGGGAAAAGTCTCTCATCATCAGGATAGAAATTCTGCACAAGTAACTGAAGCTTGAATCCGAGAACTCTTGGGTGTGAAAGTGTGTTTTCTGCGATATCAAGGCTATCCTTATCATCAGGATGATATGCGGCAAAGCAGTAAAGATCTGGGGTCTCATCAAGTATGGAAAGATTCCAGTGGTTGAGTATCTTTGCGATTCCCTTTTTGTGGGCATAGTTGGAATATACAACAGGCCCTACCCCATGCTGCCGCAGATGGTCAATGCACTCTCTGTAGTACAGATGGTGCAGAACATCCCATCCGTATCCATTGGCAAAATATTTCCAGATCGCATCAAAAAATCTATCAGGAAAGAGATGTACATGAAAATCAATGATTCTTTCAGGCAAGCTCATTCAATGACCCTTTTTATAATTGTAAGTGCGCCCAGCAGGATTCGAACCTGCGACCTTTGGATTCGTAGTCCAACGCTCTATCCAACTGGGCTATGGGCGCACATCAGAATAGATTTTTCTTATAAAACCAAAACTACACAAGAGTCAATACACACAATAAAAAAAGGGACCTTTATGGCCCCTTTTTTATGTCTTGTGCCGCAAATAAACAGTTATTCTTTTACAGCCTCTGAAACTCTTAACATCACCTCAAGACCCCTGATCCGCTTAAGTATTTTACTGTACTCCGGATCTTCCTTATCAAGGCCGTCCAGTTTGTTTTTGGCAACTTCAAGGTTTTTATTAACCTCTTCAACCTTGATGTCTTCTGCTCGCT
Organism: Deltaproteobacteria bacterium; assembly: GCA_020053185.1. Classification (GTDB taxonomy): domain Bacteria; phylum Desulfobacterota; class Desulfomonilia; order UBA1062; family UBA1062; genus JAGVNP01. Next base: position 1,404 of record JAGVNP010000031.1, read on the forward strand.
CTGCTTCTTCGGCAAGGATAATCACTCTTGAGCCAGTAACCTCTGCAAAGCCACCGCTTATTGCAAAAAAGGTGCTTTCGTCTTCTGTCGTTGCAGTAACCTGACCAGGCCGTAAAGTAGTCAGAAACGGTGTATGACCTGGCAACACACCAAACTCGCCTGCCTCGCCAGGGGCAATCACCTCTAAAACCTTGCGGCTAAAGAGCGATTTTTCCGGGGTTACTATATCCAGCTGAATGTACTCTGCCATTATATTAAGACCTTCCTTACTGGGCCAACTTCTTCGCCTTTTCAAGAACCTCTTCGATGGTTCCTACCATATAGAATGCCTGCTCTGGTATGTCATCCAGCTCTCCGCTGGTAATCCGTTTAAATCCCTCGATAGTGTCTTTGAGTTCTACATATTTTCCTGCAGAACCTGTGAATGTCTCTGCAACAAAGAACGGCTGGGACATGAATCTCTGCATCTTTCTCGCCCTGGATACGACAAGTTTGTCATCTTCAGAAAGCTCATCCATACCGAGAATTGCAATAATATCCTGAAGCTCTTTGTATTTTTGAAGAGTCTGCTGAACCTGGCGCGCAACATTGTAGTGCTCTTCGCCCACGATCTTTGCATCCATGATTCTTGAGGTTGAATCAAGAGGATCAACCGCAGGATAAATGCCCAACTCCACGATCTGACGGGAAAGAACTGTTGTAGCATCAAGATGGCTGAATGTTGTTGCCGGTGCAGGGTCTGTAAGGTCGTCTGCAGGCACGTAAATAGCCTGAACCGAAGTGATAGACCCTTTCTGTGTAGAGGTAATTCTTTCCTGCAACTCTCCAAGGTCAGTTCCAAGTGTTGGCTGATAACCAACAGCTGAAGGCATACGGCCAAGAAGAGCTGACACTTCCATACCAGCCTGGGTGAATCTGAATATATTGTCAATGAACAGAAGTACGTCCTGATTCTGCTCATCCCTGAAATACTCTGCAACGGTGAGTCCGGATAGGGCTACGCGGGCGCGCGCTCCCGGCGGCTCATTCATCTGTCCGTACACAAGTGCGCATTTATTGATAACCCCTGATTCTTTCATCTCGAGCCAGAGGTCATTCCCTTCACGGGTTCTCTCCCCCACTCCAGAGAACACTGAATATCCACCATGTTTCATAGCGATATTATGGATCAGCTCCATGATAAATACGGTCTTACCCACGCCAGCACCGCCAAACAGGCCTATCTTACCACCGCGCATGTACGGAGTGAGAAGGTCAATAACCTTA
>JAGVNP010000193.1 GCA_020053185.1 Deltaproteobacteria bacterium
AACGTTAATGAAACAAGAGAGTTCTTTCTTAATGTATTTACATTTATGGCCAAGTCTCCCCTTCTTGGAATATTGTATTTTCTGATTCCACTCTCATGGGTGCTCTATTTATTGATCGTGACGACAAAGATCCCAAAAGATATCAGGATAAGCAGTACAATGAAAAAAGCTTATTTGGGGGTTACCCTTGTCTTCATTTCATCCTTCTTTGTTCACAATGTTTCTGCTGTTGGCAAATTCCCCAATACAATTGAAACCACGAGCTTTACCAACAGATTCTATGACACATATCCGTACGGAAGTTTTTCAAAACTTCTGCAAGCCCACCATTATGTCCGGCTCGAACAATCAAGGACTGAAAATATTAAAGGTTTTACCTTTAATGCAACGGCTAAGAAGGAACTTAATGAAAAAGAAGTATATGTTCTCATTATCGGTGAATCATCACGCTATTCAAACTGGGGCATCAATGGTTATACGCGAAACACCTCGCCACAACTGAACCGCATTGATGGATTAATATCGTATTCAAATGTGTCTGCATGTGCTTCACAAACAATCCTGGCGATCCCTATAATGTGCACAAGGGCCACGCCGGATAACTACTCTATATGGTATAGGGAAAAATCCTTTCTGGCTGCATTTAAAGAATGCAATTACAAGACATACTGGATCTCCAACCAGGCAAAAGATACCTCTGCATTCGAGAATGAAGCTGACGAGACAATTTATTTGAATCCAAATAAGCACTCAAATGCACACTATGACGGCGATATGCTCCCGATCCTGCAAAAAATACTTGAGCGGGACGAATCAAAGGTATTTATCGTGATCCACACTATGGGAAACCACCAGAACTACTGGAACCGGTATCCTGACAAGTTCGACGTGTTCAAGCCATCACCAAAACAACAGATAAAACAAAAACATGGTGTTGTCCTCAATAGCATCAAGGACAGGAATACTATCGTAAACAGCTACGACAACTCGATCCTTTACACTGACTTTTTTATCTCATCTATAATACGCATGGTAGAAAAGACCGACAGTTTGAGCAGCGTAGTCTTTGTACCGGACCACGCAGAAAACCTATGCGATGATGAGAGGCAACTATACTATAGGGGACGGCCTATCCCAACCAAATATGAGGCCCATATCCCAATGTTTATATGGCTCTCTGATTCTTACAAGAGCACATATCCTGCAAAGGCACAAAGCTTTATTGCGCATAAAGATCGGGCAACAAGTGAAGAAAATATTTTTTATTCAATGATGGATATGTGCAATATCGGCTATGATGGCGAAGATCTTACAAAGAGCATTGCAAGTAACACTTTTAGTGAAAAAGAAAGAAATTTCCTGACAGTTTCCTACACAGTAATCCCGTATAAAAATCTTTTCTAATCACAGGCTGATCAATCGATCTAATCCTTGCGCAATAATTGTGAATTTTAAATTCTTAATTCTTAATTTTTAAATCCGGGTTATTTCTTGATCACCCCGAGCTTTAATGGCAACCACCAGGTAAAACCGAACAAAAGCGTCTTTGTTGCTGTTCTGAAAAACGAGAGGCCCATCTTCTTCCCTATTCTTGAAGACATAAATATCTCAAAAGGATGACCAAGCGCCCATGTGCAAAGAATAGAAGCCCAAAGCTTTCTAAGTTTTTCATTCTTGAATGGTTTGGCAATCCCGAGTATTGAAAATGCCCAGCCGGCAAGTGCACCCAGCATCATAAAATACCAGAACGGTTTACTCTTTAGCATCGCTCACTCCTTTTTTGTATTTTAAAAACATTCTACATTCCGCAAAGGCATTGTCAACGGAGAAATAAGTCGTAAGGCGTAAAGTGTGAAGCGCAGACCGTAAATAGTGACAAGTAAATAGTAACGGGTTTGACTTGTTACTCGTCACTTGTCACTCGTTACGTCTTTTAGCTTTATCCCTTCACCTTACCTTAGCGCCTTTGATGCTTTGTGCCTTTTTACGCCTTAGTCTCCAGCTTGCCCTCTGCATAAAGCACTCGCAGATCTTTCTTGCTGAATTTTCCCACGCTCGTTTTCGGGATCTCTTTGAGGAAGATAAATCTGTCAGGTATCCACCAGGCTGCTTTTACCTTATCCTTGAGATATTCTTTCAACTCTTCTTCGGTAACTGTTTGCCCCATTGCAGGCACCACGCATGCGAGCGGCCGCTCCTGCCATTTGGGATGCGGAACGCCGATAACTGCTGCTTCCATGACCTTGGGATGAGACATGATCGCATTTTCAAGATCAACAGAAGATATCCACTCGCCTGCGCTCTTTACAAGATCCTTTGTCCTGTCCACAAGCCGGACGTATCCTTCCTCATCTATGGTGCCTACATCACCGGTATGCAGCCAACCGCCTTCAAAATACGGTTTCGACCGCTCAGGGTCTTTATAATATTCCTTTGCAATCCATGGACCCCTGAGCATGATCTCGCCCCATTCTTTGCCATCCCATTTTGCTTCTTTACCCTGATCATTGACAATCTTTATCTCAAGTCCTGGCGCAATAAGGCCTGCGCTCGACCTGATGTCGTAGAGCTTATCCATTGGCCAGTCAGCCATATAGCTCTTTGGCAAAGCTGCAAGTGCGAGTGGTGCAGTCTCGGTCATGCCATATGCCTGCACAATTGGGAAACCATATTTTTCGTTAAATCCTTCCATAAGATACCGCGGACATGCTGCTCCACCGCTGTAGATCGCTTTAAGGGTCGAGAAGTCATGCCACCCGCCCTTTTCCAGGTAATCATAGAGCATCATCCATATGGTAGGCACGCCTGCAGTAAAGGTAACTTTCTCTTTTGCGATCACCTTGCATATACCCTCCATGTTAAGGATGTCCCTGCCTGGCAATATCTGCTTACAGCCGAATGCTACACCGCCAAGCGGCCCGCCCCATGCATTTGCGTGGAACATAGGAACGATATGCAGTACACAGTCCCCTTCTTTGATTCCCAAAGTAACCCCTGCTGCATATGTATGGAGAACCAGACCCCTGTGTGTATACACAACTCCTTTGGGATCGCCCGTGGTTGCAGAGGTATAGCAGATAAATGCAGGAGACCACTCGTCAAGGTCAACAGGAAAATCATACTCTTCAGGAAACGGCGCGATCAATTCATCATATGAATGTACAGGAGAGAGGCTTGTCTGAGGGATTTTTCCGCTCTGCGACATGATTACAAAATGTTTTACAGTTTTTAATAGATCCTTTACCGGCTCAAACATGAACAAAAGATCTTCATCGATGAACACAACCTGATCCTCTGCATGGTTTATGATGTATGCCAGGTGATTAAGGGGAAGCCGTGGGTTTACTGTATGGAGCACAGCGCCAGAGCACGGCACCCCGTAGTAAAGCTCAAGGTGGCGGTGATTGTTCAGGGAAAAGCTCGCTACATGATCGCCCTTTTTAATGCCTAAGGATTTAAGGGCATGCGCAAGCTGACACACCCTCTTATAATAATCTCCATAGGTATAGCGAAAGACCTCGTTTCCATACACAGACACGATCTCTTTTTTGGGAAAGAAGCGTGCAGCCCTCCACAGAAAAGTCCTGAGCAATAAAGGGAATTCCATCATGGTATGTTTCCTCCTAAATGTATTTAATATTAAATAAAACTCTATTTATATTACAACTCCGGGCGAGATAGTGTCAAGCATCCTAACGTCCCTTTCTTTGCTCGACCCAAAGAAAGGAGACCTAAAGAAAGGGCGCTGTGTACATGTCAAGGACATAGGTAACAGATTAGTTCATAGACATAGGTAACAGTTTTAGGGGGTGCGGCGTAGCCGCACCCTATCATCCTGTTCTCTTGC
>JAGVNP010000201.1 GCA_020053185.1 Deltaproteobacteria bacterium
CACTGAGATCAGAAAGGTTAGCATCAATCTTCGGGAATTTTACTTTGCGTGCAAGAGATACCATGTGATCGATCATGCCTTTCAAGCCCATTTCTTTGCCGTCCTGCGGAGAGTATATCTTGGCTACGCCGTACGCCTCGAGTTCCTTGATCTCTTCGGGAACGATCACGCCGCCTCCGCCGCCAAAAACTTTTATGTGGCTGCAGCCTCTTTCTTTGAGCAGGTCGATCATATATTTGAAGAACTCCATGTGGCCGCCCTGGTATGAACTCAGTGCAATGCCGTGAACGCCTTCCTGGATCGCGGCATTCACAACTTCCTGCACGCTCCTGTTATGACCCAGATGAATGACCTCTGCGCCTGCATCCTGGAGAAGCCGCCGTATGATATTGATTGCAGCATCATGCCCGTCAAACAGGGCTGCTGCTGTGACAAAACGTATTGGCTCTTTCTGATCTTTTGACTTGCTCATGTATTGGCCTCCTAAATATTCTTCTTTGTGAGCTCGCTCAAAATGAGAGAGGTCTGTATCTGCGTGTATTGCTCGAGAGAAAAGTGTCTGCAAAAAAACCAGCGCCTGAACGTCCACATGTGGCCGAGCACCACGATGTTGTGGGCCATCAGGGTGATCGAGCTGTCGTCAATACCCAGACTCTTATCTGATTGACCGATCCGTAAGACATCTTCAAAATATTTTGTTATGCGCTCTTCCCGCGCAAGCACGTTCTTTAATGCATTTTTTGAAAGGAATTTCGCCTCCTGATAGATAAGCAAGATGTAGTCCTGCATGTCATCACAGACCTTGAAATAATTTCTGATCGCATTGATCAGAATCTCTTTTCCTGTCTTTGCCTCAGTGATGGATGCCTTGATCCCTTCCTGCACGCCTGAATGTATATAATCGCATACGAGATACAGGATATCCTCTTTTGAGCCAATATATTCATAGAGCGAGCCGATGCTCAAGCCTGACTCTCTGGCGATCTCGCGTGTGGTGGTCTCGAAATAGCCTTTTCGCACAAACAGACCGACCGCAGCTTTTATGATCTGCATGCGCCGCGCTTCGATCAATGAGGGGTTCTTTACAAGGGAGGGGATGTCTTTTTCTTTTATGCCGAATACGTCCAAAGAATCCTTCTTTATGGCCTTTGGTTTTTTCCCGACTGAGCGCTTGTTCATATTTTTCATTTCTGCCAGTTTAGCTAAAAAGTCAAGGCAAAATTCTGCTAGATGTAAATCGTAAATAGTAACGGGTTTTTTGTTACTCGTTACTTGTCACTCGTTACGTTTTTCTTTGCCCTTTGAGCTTTCTTCTTGTTTCCGGTATATTCCCGGTCATGACCAATGCAGTAGTAAGCACAGAAAAGGTAATGGCGCTTAAGGAAAAGATGAAGCGCCTTGGCATTGAGGATAAGGATATCGAAGAAAAATTTGTCAGATGCCAGGGCAGAGGCGGACAGAAACTCAACAAGACATCCGCGTGCGTGTACTTACGACATCTTCCTACAGGGATAGAGGTAAAGTGTCAGGAAACAAGATCACAGACCACCAACCGGTTTTTGGCTCGCCGCATACTTACTGAAAAAATAGAAAATTCCCTACTTGGCAATGCAAGCCCTGAGTCTAAAAAGATCGAAAAAATCAGACGCCAGAAAAAACATCGGAAGCGGCTGGCAAAGAAAAAGCTGGAAAGCGCATAGATACTTTGATATTTTCATGAATAGTGATCTGAAAATTTTATGAAGAGGAGTAATAATGAAAGCATCTCTTTTTCAAAAAATCAGAATTATGATTCTGTCCATTTACGTCACATTAAGAATCACAGTAATCGTTCTGTACAAAGTCTATCGCGGCACATATAAACGCGAGTACGGCGACATACAGCTCTTGCGCTGGTGGTCATCAAAACTTCTTGAAATCGTAAAAACCTCGTGCGAGGTATCTGACCAGTACAAGGTGAAATTTGAGCCGCGAAGACCCTATATCATCATGTCAAATCACCGGAGCCACTATGACATACCCATCATATTCAAGGCCCTGCCAGGCAGCATCCGCATGCTGACCAAAAAAGAGTTGTTCAATATTCCCCTCTGGGGCAGAGGAATGAAGGCCGGAGAATTCATCTCTATCGACAGACATAACCAGGAACAGGCATTTAAAGATCTGGCATTTGCAAAAGAAAAACTGATGAGCGGCATACGGCTCTGGATAGCACCTGAGGGAACACGCTCACGAGACGCAAAGCTGGGGTCGTTTAAAAAGGGTGGGTTCGTGCTTGCCATTCAAACAGGAGCAACCATCATCCCGGTTGGCATCAGCGGCTCGGAGAAAATTCTGCCTGCAGACACGTTTGATTTCTCAATTGGACAGAAAGTACAGGTGGCAATTGGCAAACCTATTGATGCATCACAATATACCCTGGAAAACAAAGACGCGCTGATGGAGGATGTCAGAAAGTCTATTGCTCAGCTGGCAGGAGAAGCATAATTGCGCTGCGCGTTGTAAAGCGTGAATACCCCCTCACCCCTCCCTCTCCCACCTAAAGGGGGAGAGGATCAATGAGAGTTGGATTCGATTCTTGCTTTTGCTGCCTTTAAAAAGGCAGGTGCCATGTCTCTACATGCAAAATTTTCTACCATCTTTGGCACAGGGACTTTCAGATCCATATCCATTGTAAATGTCCATATCGTCTTGTCACCATAGGCCTCAAGCTTATGCGTTTCATGCTGATCCTTTGTGCAGTTTGGTTTCTTCACAGAAAAACCCATCTCTCTGTATTTTTTCACTTCTTCATTTGTGAGCTGTCGGCAGTACAGTGCTTTTTCCTGTTCGTTCTCTTCAACATCCTCAGCCATATATGCAGTAAAAAGAAGCATATCCATGCCATACTCAACAATCACATGCTTTTCCATTCTTGTAATAATACGATTGTATTTAACTCCTGGAGCCCATTCTGACCATGCATTATGATCTATCATGACCTTCCAGCACTCATCAATCGGCGCATTGATCAAAATACTACCTTTTGCTTTCTTGACGTTTCCGTTCAGGTCTGTCCATACAACAGGTTCTCCTGTCTCAAGAAATTTCATATCAAGCTCCTCGGCAATAGCAGGTAAAGAAAAAGCAAAGGCAACCAACAGGCTTATCATGATCATTTTAACCCTGACACTTTTCACAAAGCCTCCTTAAGATTGATCCATAAGAATTATCAGGATATTACATGTTCATGCCTTTATTGACAACATGATGTTATCCATATACCTTATATAGCTAAAGAAAATTGAGGTGTTAATATGATCCGTTTTGATTTTTCAGGAGCAACAAAAGAACTTGTCAAAAACCATGGTATCTCTAAGCAAGACATTGATGCAATATCCCCGCTTCTAAAAAAGGCACATGAAACCATAATCGAAAAACGAGCATCCAAAGAGATCCTGTTTTACGACCTCCCCCATATGAAAGACATGGCTGCTGAGGTAAAAAAAGTCGCAAAAGAACTTTTAAAAAAAGACTTTAAGAACATCGTTCATCTTGGCATAGGAGGATCTTCACTCGGGCCAAAAACCATATTTTCTGCATTGAAAGGCCTTTTTCATAATTACACCTCATCACCAAGATTTTTCTTCCTCGAAAATATCGATCCAGAGACTATTACCTCGCTCCTAAATATGATTGATCTCAAAGAAACTCTTTTTACTGTTGTGAGCAAATCAGGCACCACTGCAGAACCTGCAAGCCAGTTCATGATCGTAGTTGATATATTAAAGAAAAAACTGGGAACGAAATATAAAGATCATCTAATTTTTATCACTGATCCGAATAAAGGTGTGCTTAGGAGCCTTGCATCCAAAGAAGGGATCAAAACCTTGTCCATCCCTCAGGAGGTAGGCGGAAGGTTCAGCGTGCTCACGCCAGTCGGTCTTTTCCCTGCTGCCATGTGCAAAATCAATATTGATAAGATGCTTAATGGCGCAGCAAAGATGGCAGACATTTGTTTAAACCAGAATGTGTATAAAAACCCTGCATACATGTATGCATGCATACATTTTCTGTGTCTTGCAAAGGGCATGAACATCTCTGTGCTCATGCCGTATGTTGACAGCCTCTATGATTTTGCCGACTGGTATCGCCAGCTCTGGGCAGAAAGCATTGGAAAAAGATTATCAATCGACGGCAAAGAAGTCTTCACCGGACAAACTCCGGTGAAAGCGCTCGGTGCTACTGATCAGCATTCACAGGTACAACTCTACATGGAAGGGCCTTTTGATAAAATCATAAACATCATTACA
>JAGVNP010000067.1 GCA_020053185.1 Deltaproteobacteria bacterium
CACATTCTCTATAAATACGAAAGATATAATGTTACATGGTACTAGCTGTTTGTTTATCTGTTTATAGACACGTTTGTGTTTTTGGCGGGCGTGAAAGAAAAAATATATTATTAAGGGATGAGGGTCTTGACTTTCCCCAAATTGTATTTAATGTTTATTATAGCATCATAGAGCTTTCAACCTTAGACTTTAATCTAAAACATGAGGGGGTTTTTATGAAGAAAAGTTTACAGGTATTAGTCGGTCTTCTGGCAGTCGTTATGATCTTTTGCAGCTATGCATATGCAGCAGATCCAGCCGCAACCCAGAAAAAAGCAGGGCCAAAGTATGAAGGTGTTGTTAACATCAATACTGCAACAGTAGATGAACTGAAGATGTTGCCAGGAATAGGAGACAAGATAGCCAAGGACATCGTTGCATACCGCCAGACAAAGGGGACATTTGCCCTGGCGAATGATCTCCTCAAGGTGAAAGGAATCGGGCAGAAAAAATTCGATAAGATAAAACCATACATTGTGCTTGAGGGGAAATCCACTCTTCGCGTAGTGAAATAGTCTTAAGAACTATCAGGGGCGCATCTGCTATGGCTTGAATTGGGAGATGCGTCTCAGTTCTTCAAGTAGATGTTTTTCTTCTGATGAGAGTGTTTTTGGCGTAACAATCTTTATCTCTGCAAAAAGGTCGCCCTTGCCTGACAGCCCACGGCCTTTGAGCCTTAGGCGCTGTCCGGATGAGATGCCTGCAGGGATCTTTAACTTTATTGGCCCGTCGAGAGTATTCACCTCAGAGGAAATTCCGAGTGCAGCATCCCATGGAGTGATGGGAATCTCGGTTATGAGATTCGAACCTTCCAGCTTGAATTTCGGGTGAGGAGATATTTTTATTTTCAGATAGAGATCTCCTGCTCCCCCATGTCCCGCATTTCCCTGGCCTGCAAGACGTATTCTCATGCCGTCATTTGCACCAGCAGGGATTTTCACATTCAGCCGCTTTATTCCGCGTGGTCCCTGCAAGGCGATCTCTTTTTTCGCGCCCTTGTGCACATCTTCCAGGCTTACAAATACCTCGGATTCTATATCTTCGCCCTTTGGTGCCCCGTATGATCCGTATGAAGATGCTCCGTCCATACCGAAATTGCCGAACAAGGACTCAAAGAAGTCAGAAAATCCTCCTCCATGTGTATTTTGCCCTTGTCCGAAATCAAATGAAAAAGTCCGGGCTCCTGATCTGCCCTTTCGGCCGCCAGAGGAGAACCCTCCAAAGATCTCTTCAAAACCTGGGGGTGGACGAAATTGCTGGCCTTCCTGCCAATTACTTCCTAATGCATCATACCGGCTACGCTTTTCGGGATCTCCGAGCACCTCATTGGCTTCATTAATTGCTTTAAATTTTTGTTCAGCTTTGGGGTCATCCTTGCACGTGTCAGGATGGCATTCACGCGCAAGCTTCCTGTATGCCTTTTTTATCTCTTCCTGGGTTGCATTTTTTTCAACCCCTAAGATTTTATAATAATCTTTATATTCCAAAGTTCTCTTACTCCTAATAACCCGTTACAATTAATTTAGGACTTTATTCCCGCTAAATCAATACATTCTGATAATGGAAGAACTAAGCATCAAAGGATATTGCGGTTTTTATCGCCTTATATTTTCCTTTGTGGAGATTTACATCTATCATCTCTTTGTACTTTTCGATTGAAAATTTATGGGTGAGCATATCGTCGATAGTGATTTTTCCTTTATCAACAAGGTTTATTGCAATCTCAAATGCATGCTGTCTTTTTCCCTCAAACATATTGTAGCCATAGGCGAATACGCCCTTTATGGTCTGGAGTTTCAGCCACAAAGGTGTTGGATCGAGTTTTATATTATCACCGATGCCTACTATGCTTAGTGTTCCGCACGTTGCGAGCATGCGCATGCTGGCATTTAGGGTTGCGGAATGCCCCACTGTGTCAAATATTTTTGTGAACCCGCCCATCAGTATGTTTTTTCCCATAAGCGGCTTATACGATGTTGCGCCGGATAATTTTGATGCCTGCGCAATAACATCTTTATCAGAAATAAGATGATCTGCTCCGGATTCTTTGGCAAGACTGGCAGCAAAAGGCGATGGTTCAATTACAGTAATATTACACGCTATATCGAATGCACGTATAGCTCTCACAATAAGTGAGCCTATCACGCCTCCACCCACAATGAGGATCTTGTCGTTATTTTCCGGCTTATTGTCGAGCACTGCCTGGATGGCCACTGCAAGCGGCTCGATCAGTGCCCCTGATTCAGATGACACTGTTTTTGGCAGCTTGAAGATCTGCGATCTGTGTGCAACTAGAAATGGTGCGAACCCGCCTCCGATGTTAGAGCATATGCCGATGAACATGCCAGGGGACAGACTGCCTTCTGCAAAATGCTCGCAGTTTCCAGGCCGCCCCATTGCGCATACTTTGCATTCAGGAGAGATGTTTCTGGTGGCACAGCCAAGATGAGGTGCAACAGTAACTCTGTCGCGAGGTTGAATATCTTTTACATTGTTGCCAACCTCAACGATCTCTCCGCAGAGTTCATGACCGAGCGTGCAGGGGTATGATGTAAATGGCGTAGCTGTCGGTGAATCTTTTAGAAATATCAGATTGAGGTCGCTTCCGCAGAATCCGCAGAGAGTCGTTTTTATTTTTACCCACTCAGGAGACGGGAGTTTTGGTTCAGGGACATCAACAAGTTTTATGGAAGAAAAGGGGCTGTTAAAATAAAATTTCTTATTTGCAGCCCCCAATGTTGTCAGTGCAATAAATCTCGGTATTGAGACTCTAAACTGAAGCGCTTTCATTAGCATTGCATCTTAAGAGAATCGACAAACAGAAGGGTTGCCGGGCTTGTCACTGTAGGATCAGTGAGCACGTTTACGCATGCTGGTTTGCCTGATGCCAAGGCACGTTTTATTGCAGGCACGATCTCTTCATCTTTTGTGACAAACTCGCCGTGACCGCCCAATGCCTCAACCATTTTTTCATAGTGGATTACCCCAAGATCTGATCCAATGACTCTGTCCTTGCCATAGTTCAATTCCTGTCCGTGCTTGATCATGCCCCATGCCTGATCATTGCATATCACGCAGACAAACGGAATCTTGTGGCGGACTGCTGTGTCAAACTCCATTGCATTAAAGCCAAATGAGCCATCACCGTTTATTACGACAACTGTTTTATCCGGCCTTGCTACTTTGGTTCCTATGCCAAATGGGATTCCTGTTCCAAGGCATCCAAAAAGTCCGCTTGCTGATGCTATGACAGAAGATGTCTCTTTTGCTTTTAGTCCCATTAATCCGAAATAACACGTATCTCCTCCATCGATCACATATATTGCATCATCTCCTGCAGCTTTTCTGACCTGCTCCACAAGCCGTGCAGGATGTATGGGGTCTGACGGGGCCTGCCTTGCATTGATCTCATCCTGAACCAGGGGCAGGTATGCATCCCTCAATCCTTTTACCCATGCACTATGATCTTTCTTTGTTACTTCGCTATTTAGCTGTTTTAATACAAGGCCGAGATCGCCAACCAGTCCGATATCAGAATCTCTGTTGCGGTCTATTTCTGTTGGCTCGATATCCACACGGATAACCTTTGCCTGCGGGAATACCTGACCGAACATTAAAAGCCAGGTAAATCTGATACCGAGAGCAATGATGACGTCTGCCTGACTCGCAGCAGTCATTATAGCCATCTGTCCGCCGTCCCACAGGGACAGAGGATGATCATCAGGAACAGCCCCTCTGCCATTATTCATGAGCACAGTAGGGATGCCCGTCTTTTCTACAAATTTCAAAAGTTCTTTGTCAGCCTTGCTGAAACTCACCCCGCTTCCACCAATGATAAATGGTCTTTGTGCCTTATTGATCATGGCAGCAGCTTTTTTTACCAGATCAGAATCAGCAGGTGTTTTATATGCAGCGCTTTTCTTTTTCGGATAAACGAGGCTCGCTTCATCAACCTTTATACTAAGGATATCTGGCGGCAATTCTAAAAATACCGGCCCGGGCCGGCCCGATATTGCGTGTCTAAAGGCAATTGAAATGTATTCCGGAATCCTTTTTATGTCATAGCATGTGCCGGACCATTTCACGACATTTTTAATCATATCTAATTGGTTCATCTCCTGAAGAGCCCCTCTTTGGCAGTCTCTGATAGGAGAAACTCCGCAAAGCACAACGAGCGGAGCATTATCAAGATAGGCATTTACAAGGCCGGTTAGTACATTTGTGAATCCGGGCCCTGCAGTGACAAGGCAAACTCCAGGATGATCCTGGTGTATAGACCATGCATGAGCCATCATAGCTGCAGCCTGTTCATGCCGCACATCAATGATCCGCACGCCATACTCCAAGAATCCGTCATAGATCTTGTCAATATGACCACCGGAAAGGGAAAATACTGTAGAAACGCCTTCAACTTCTTTAAGGTATTTTGCGACTAGATGACCACCGAAAAGTTCACTCATAACATGCTCCTTTAATTTAAATTTATAATATTCAGCAAGAAAGATCCGGCTGATAAATCAATAAACAACCGAGATAAAGTATAATAGTTTTAGTGGCTTTTCAACAGGTTTTATGTTTTTACTGATAGGCAAAATGATGGATGGTTCTAAGAAAAGTTTTTCAATAATAAGTCTTGGGTGCGCTAAAAATCTTGTGGATTCCGAGTATATCTGCGAGAAATTTATCAATGCAGGCTACACAATGCAGCACGATCCTGGATCGGCAGATCTTGTAGTTGTAAATACCTGCGCCTTTTTAACTTCTGCTGTTGAGGAATCAATAAAGACTATTCTCGAATTAGTTGAGGAAGGTAAAAAGGTAGTATGCACCGGCTGCCTTGTTAGCCGGTATAAGGATAAACTCTCGAAGGAGTTACCAGGGATAAGCCTTGTTGCAGGACTGGGGAATTACGATACGCTTCTGGATGCATTAAATAGTCACGAACGATATATAGAACCGCAGTTTGGGCATGTACTTTCAAGAACATTTATATCCACTGGTGCCAGCGCCTATTTGAAGGTGTGCGAGGGATGCTCTAATCACTGCAATTATTGTTTGATCCCGTCTTTGCGGGGAGAGCTGATCAGCAAACCGATCCATGAAGTGGAAACAGAGATGAGATCTCTGGCTGCATCAGGCGCAAAGGAGATAATTCTTGTTGGCCAGGATCTCGGAAGCTATGGCAATGATCTCGGCATGAAGAAAGGGCTGGTTAATCTGCTGGAAAAGATTACAAAGATAGAAGGCCCTGAATGGATTAGGGTTATGTATGTTCATCCAGCATCCATAACAGATGAACTCATAGCTATCATGAAGGATAATCCAAAGATCTGTCCATATATCGATCTTCCGATACAGCACATATCAGATAAAGTGTTAAAGGCCATGGGCCGGAAAGGCGGCAGAACTGAAATAGAGAAGGCTGTAGAAAAAACAGTTGCGGCAGATATATCCATAAGATCTACAGTAATGGTAGGCCATCCGGGCGAGGACGAACACGCATTCCATGAATTGGAGGAGTTTATATCAAGAGGCTATTTTGATCATTTAGGTGTTTTTGATTTTTCTCCAGAGCCAGGCACAAAAAGTTATAAGCTTAAGCCAAGGATACCTAAGAAAATAAAAAACCAACGCAAAGAGCAGATTATGGCTATCCAGCAGGAGATATCGAAAAACAAGATGAGAAGGTTTGTTGAAAAACATATAAAGGTTCTTGTCGAGGGATATCATAGTGAGACAGAACTTCTCTTAAAGGGGAGAACAGTTTTTCAATCCCCAG
>JAGVNP010000229.1 GCA_020053185.1 Deltaproteobacteria bacterium
AGGCGGCGGCGATACAGATGCAGCCCTGCAGAAGAGCGGGAACCTTGACCGGGTAACCTTCGTGTCTACAGCAGGCGGAGCATTTTTGGAGATGCTTGGAGGAAGAAAACTTCCTGCAATAGAGATACTTGAGAAATAGAGGAGTTTTTTGATGAGAAGGCCAATCCTTGGCGGCAACTGGAAGATGAACAAAGACCTTGGTCAGGCACTAGCATATGCTTCTGCATTTAAAGAGGCAGTTTTGGGGGTAGATGACGCAGATATCGTGATATTCCCGCCTTCTGTCTATATCGAAAAACTCTCAGAAGCATTTAAGGGAAGTCCTGTTGCAACAGGTGTGCAGAATTTGTTCTGGGAAGAAAAGGGAGCATTCACCGGAGAACTTTCTACATCTATGGTGAAATCCGTGGGAGCTACATATGTTCTGATAGGACATTCCGAGCGCAGACAGTATTTTTCAGAGACCAATGAAACAGTAAACAAGCGGCTTAAAGCAGTGCTCAAGGCAGGGCTCATTCCCATGCTCTGCGTCGGCGAGCGTTTGGAAGAGCGGGAAGCTAACGAGACTTTTTCTGTGATCGAAAAACAGCTCAAAGAAGGTCTTGCAGGGCTGTCAAAGGATGATGCAAAGAAACTCACAGTTGCCTATGAGCCTGTCTGGGCCATCGGCACTGGAAAGACTGCAACGCCTGCAATTGCTCAGGAAGTGCATGGTCACATAAGAGGCCTGCTTAACAGTCTGTTTGGCAAAGAGATCGGAGAGAGCATACGGCTTGCCTACGGAGGTAGTGTGACTCAGGAAAACATTGATAACCTAATGGCAGAAAAAGACATAGACGGCGCTCTTGTTGGAGGAGCAAGCCTTGATCCTGTGTCTTTCGAGCGGATAGTACGATTCAGGAGGAAATAAAAAATGCATAGCATTGTGTTAGTGGTTCATATTTTTGTGTCAGTCTCTTTGATTATTTCGATATTATTGCAATCAGGTAAAGGTGCTGATATCGGAGCAGTATTCGGAGGCGCAGGAGGCCAGGCTTTATTCGGCGGTGCCGGACCTGCGGATTTTCTGAACAAGGCAACACGGATTCTGGCAGTGGTGTTTTTGATCACCTCGCTTACTCTTGGCTATTTTATGTTTGAAAAGCCAACAAAGAGCATTATGGACTCAAAACCCAAAACCGCAAACGAGCAACCTGTTCAGCCGGTTCAGCCAGTGCAGCCGATGAATCCGGTAATTCCTAACGGGAAATAGTGCTGGTTTGTGTTTTGAATTGTGAGTCATTGCGAGCGAAGCGAAGCAATCTCAAGCAATCAGATTGCCACGTCGCTTAAGCTCCTCGCAATGACGAAATTGTAAGACGGGAAGCAATAAGAAGAGGGGTCTCCCTCTTTCGGAAGGATCAAAAGGCCCCTGCAATAGGGGCTTTTTAATATATCTCAAGGAGCCAGGGTATGTACCGGGATAGAACAATTTATATCCCGGATGCAAAACAGTAAAAATAAAAACCTGAAGGAATAAAGAATGCCTATCACAGAAATTCTTGTCCGCAATGCCACCCTGTACGGTGAAGAGATCAGCCTGGTTGAGATCAATCCCCAAATCAAAGAAATTAAAGAAAGCTGGAAGGATTACGACCTTGTCGAAACAAATCCTGAAAAAAGATACCGGCAGGAGATGACATGGCGCGAGTTCGACGATAAAGCCAACCGTTTTGCCAACTTTTTGCTGGGAAGAGGTTTGCAAAAAGGCCACAAGGTCGGGATTCTTCTTATGAACTGTCTGGAATGGCTGCCGATCTATTTCGGTATTCTGAGAACCGGAGCCATAGCGGTGCCTCTTAACTACCGCTATACAGCCGATGAAATCAAATACTGCCTCGATCTGGCCGATTGTGAAATTTTGATCTTTGGGCCGGAATTTACCGAGAGAATTGATGCGATCCGTGAGCAGATTCCGAATATAAAAATACGGCTGTTTTTGGGACTGGACTGCCCCGCGTTTGCCGAAAATTATTATGCACTCACTGCGAGCTGTTCCTTCACGGCTCCGAAAATCATTCTTTCCGACGATGATGACGCCGCTATATATTTTTCATCCGGCACCACGGGTTTTCCAAAGGCGATTCTTCATACCCACCGCGCTCTGATGTTTTCCTGCGAAGTGGAAATGGACCACCACAAACAGACGCGTGATGATAATTTTCTCTGTATTCCGCCGCTCTACCACACCGGCGCAAAGATGCACTGGTTCGGTAGTTTCCTTTCCGGCAGCAAATCTGTTTTGCTGCGTGGCGTCAAACCGGAATGGATAATAAAAGCAATATCCGAGGAGAAGATAACAATCGTCTGGCTGCTGGTTCCGTGGGCGCAAGACGTTCTGGACGCTATCGAGCGAGGGGATATAAAGCTTTCAGAATACAAACTCGATCAGTGGAGGCTGATGCACATTGGCGCACAGCCGGTTCCGCCCAGCCTGATCAAACGCTGGAAAAAATATTTTCCAAACCACGATTATGACACCAATTACGGCCTGTCGGAATCTATCGGGCCCGGC
>JAGVNP010000330.1 GCA_020053185.1 Deltaproteobacteria bacterium
GAGACCTTTGCACAATAGAATAAACTGCACATATTTGTCATTCCCGCGGAGGCGGGAATCCAGTCGCATCAATGGTTTTCTGGATTCCGAGTCAAGCCCGGAATGACAGCAAGGGTAATTATGCAAAGGTCTGGTTTCATAAGTATATTCTAAGAAATTATTTTGAGCAATGAGTGAAACCTGATTTGTAATTCAACGACCTTTTGGGTATAAGTGTCTGCGTGCGATGACGATAGTGATATGCCAAGGAGGAAGTTTGCATGGTTGTGCATCATAGCGGTCAGCTATTCGCAAAAGCAAATGGCATTGAGCTTTGCTATGATACCTTTGGCGATTTGCACGCTCGTCCCCTTGTTCTCATTATGGGCCTCGCTTCACAGATGGTCATGTGGGAAGATGAGTTCTGCAAAAAACTCGCTGAAAAAGACTACTATGTTATCAGGCTTGATAATCGCGATGTAGGCATGTCCGCACGCCTTGACAATGCAGGTGTTCCGAATGTCATGGCCCTGATAGAGGGAAAGGATGTTACAATCCCTTATACGCTTCGCGATATGGCAGATGATGCGGCAGGTCTTCTGGATACGCTTAAAATCCCTTCAGCGCATATCGTTGGTGCATCTATGGGCGGCATGATTGCGCAGAACCTCACGATCCATTATCCAGATCGCGTGAAAACGCTCACCTCCATAATGTCGAGCACTAACGACCCAACCCTTCCCCCACCAAGACCGGGGGCTTTTTCTGTTCTGTTCAAGCCCTTTCCTCTGGAAAAAAATGCGTATATTGAGACATTTATTAATATCTGGACGGTGCTCAGCGGGCCTCATTATCCGTTTGCACATGACAGGATAATGGAGTTGGCTGAGCTGACATACAGCCGCGGTGTAAATCCAAAAGGAGCTGCACGCCAGCTTGCAGCAATACTTGCTTCCAAAAGCAGAAGGCAAAATCTGCAATCAGTAAAAACACAATCGCTTGTAATACACGGAGATGCTGACCCGCTTGTTCCTGTTGAATGCGGGATCGATACTGCAAAAAATATCCCTGGAGCAAACCTGCTTATACTGAGCGGCATGGGGCATTCCGTCCCAGGGGAGCTTTGGCCGCAGATCATAGATGCGATTGCAAAACATGCAGTATAAATGTGATAATGCAGGCAAGATGAAACATGTGATCTCTGCGCATGGTCTTTTCAAAAACTATGGAAAGATTGAAGCCCTTAAAGGCATTAATCTTGAGGTAGAGCCTGGAAAAATCTACGGCATTCTCGGACCGAATGGCGCAGGAAAGACAACGCTTATCAAAACCCTTGTCGGCGCAGTAAAACCCACATCCGGATCAGCTCAAGTTTTGGAATATGACATGCCGCGCCATGCCAGAAAGATAAGATCGCATATCGGATACATGCCGCAGAAGCCTGCCTTGTATGAAGACCTGACAGTCCGCTCCAATATACTTTTTTTTGCAAAGACGCACGGGCTTGATTTTATCGACCAAAAAGTGGATCAGGTATTGGAGATTGTCGGGCTGGAAAAACTTTCTAACAGACAGGTAAGTACGCTTTCCGGCGGATACAAGCAGCGCTGCTCGCTCGCGTGTGCGCTTGTGCATGAACCGAAGATATTGTTTCTTGATGAGCCTACTGCTGGCGTAGATCCTGTGCTTAAAGAAAGTTTCTGGAGGCATTTCAGGTCACTTGCAAAAAGCGGCGGTACGATCGTGATCTCTACGCATCTCATGGATGAGCCACTGCTTTGCGACAGGATCGTGATCCTTCTGGATGGACGCCTGATTATTGAGGATAAGCCGGAAAACATACTGGCCAAAGGAAAGACCTCGATTGTTATTGAAACTGATGCAGATTCTTTTACTGCACAGACACAAGAATATTCAGAATATCTTCCCCAGATACTCTCAAAATTCGGATTGGCTAAAGAGATCAAACGCATATCAATTAAGAACGAATCGCTTGAAGAGGTGTTTCTCAGGCTTGTTAGGGAGCAGGACAAATGAGATATACCTTTACCGTCACCACCCGCATCTATCGCCAATTGCTGGGCGATCGCAGATTTCTTGCTTTGGCCATATTTGTGCCGCTGTTTGTGGTGTATCTGTTCAAGGTTTTTATCTTCACTTTACCTGTAGCCCTTATCACCAATCCGGAACTTTTCTATATGATGGCAACTGCCTTTATCGTGCATTTTACATCTTATGTGCTGTGCCTCATTGTCATTGTCAGAGAGCGGCGCGAGGCAACCCTTTCCCGTATGTTTGTAAACAACTTCAGCAGAGCTGATGTGGTGCTGGGCTATCTTTTTGGTTATGCAGGCCTTGCTACGCTTCAGGCAGTGTTGGTGATAGGCGAAGTGGATTACCTTTTTCAGCTCACCTATGATGCAACTCTTATCCTTTCCATATTTGTGGTGATCTGGATACTTTCCATGATCTCCATAGCGCTGGGCATCATGATATCCAACCTTGCAAAGACCGAGGCACAGATCTTCCCGTTTATCCCTCTTTTTATTCTGCCTACGATATTTCTCTCTGGTCTGATTACACCTCTTGTCAACCTGCCCTGGAGCATACGCTGGATAGGCTATCTCATCCCAATGACCTATGCCATTGACACGCTAAAGCCCATGATCGAAGCCGGGTCATCCATCTTTTCTGTTACAAGGGAATTTTCCATTTTGATTGGATATGGCCTTGCTCTGCTTTTTGCATCAAGCCTTACGCTGCGGCAAAAAGAATAGAAAAATTATTTCAGTCGTTCTTTCTGAAGAGCCTCATTGTTTTCAATAAGCAAAGCAATAGCATCCTGCTCTTTTTTTGTGATCTGGGGCAATGGGCTTCTCACAATTGCAGAAATCGGATGGCCGAGCTGCCGCAAAGTCTCTTTTATCACTGCATGTCTGGGATTTCTCCCTGCCTTTTTGACTGGCACAGGGAGATTGCTCATTATTTTAAATCCCATTTTTTGCAAGCCAGCTGGGATATCAAATGTGTTCATAAGAGGAATCAGGTCAAGAATCTCTTCCTGCTTTTTTTGAGCCAGCTTCTTATCGTTTCTATGCCAGGCATCATAACATTCAATAGTAAGGCCAGGAGCTATTGAAGGGATCGGGCACATCACGCCTTTTCCTCCCATCTCAAGGGTTTTTAAAAGCAGATAGCTTGTGCCTGCGAACAAATTAAAATCTTTTTTGTTTATTTCCTCAAGATGTTTCTTCATATCAGGAACGCATGCTGTGCTTTCCTTCATTCCAATGATACCATCGAGACTAAGTAATTTCTGCATCTGTGATGGAGAAAAGAAAAGCCCTGTAACTTGCGGGTAGTGATAGTAGAAGATAGGCTTTGTGCTGGCATTGCAGATCTCTTTGTAGACATGATAGGTATCGTCAAATGCTGGCGGGTAATAGGTGGGGAGCGCACAGAGAAAGCCGTCTATGTTCATGGCGCTGGCCTGTTTGATAAAGGTTATGGTTTCTTTCAAGCCCAGAAAGCCGCAGCCGGAAATAATAGGGATTCTAGCTTTACATGCATCAGAGACTAACTCAATTACTTTTATTCTTTCCTCAAGAGAAAGATACGGATATTCGCCGCCGCTGCCGAGTATGAGCAGGCCATGGCACCCTGCCCCAATATAGAAATCCACAAGATGCTTTAGTCCGGCAATGTCCAGATCTTGATTTTCATTTAGCGGGGTTGGCACAACAGGAAACACTCCACTCCATTTCTGCGATACACTCATAC
>JAGVNP010000104.1 GCA_020053185.1 Deltaproteobacteria bacterium
CTCGAGATGATCTCACCCACTCTTTTCAAATCCACAGCCATACTATCTCCCCTCGCTCAGCTTCAGAAAAGTCTCGTAATCTTGTGTAACTTTTTTCTGTATCTGGCTGATTTCTTTTTCTGTGAGATGCCTGAACCTTCCCTGGCCTTTGATGTAATCTGTCACAGGGCGCAGACGCTCCGGCGTATAGGTCATGCGGTATTTTCCATCCACAACTTCATAAAGCGGGAATACACCCGAATCCACTGCGAGCCTGCCATAGCGTATGCCTTCATCAATGGGAATTCTCCATCCAGTGGGGCATACTGACATAATATGAAGATAAGCGCAGCCCGGTGTCTTGGCTGCTTTTTTCACTTTTTCCATAAGATCGAATGGAAAACTCGGACATGCGGTTGCCACATACGGAATATTGTGCGCAACTGCAATCTTCGGCATATCTTTTTTCTGGGTCTGCTGACCAATAGACTTTTTGCCTGCAGGACTCGTGGTCGTGCTTGCACCAAACGGAGTAGCACTTGAGCGCTGAATACCGGTATTCATGTATGCCTCGTTGTCATAGCATACATAGATCATGTCATGGCCTCGCTCCATTGCGCCAGAGAGCTGGCCCATGCCGATATCAGCTGTTGCGCCATCTCCGCCCATTGCCACAAAATTTATCTTCTTTTTCTCAACTTTACCTTTGCGCATGAGTGCTTTCATTCCAACTTCGCACCCGGATGCAACTGCAGAAGAATTTTCAAATGCCACATGTATCCACGGCACCATCCATGCAGTGGTTGGGAGCGGAGATGAAATGATCTCCATGCACCCTGTTGACATTGCAACAATAGTGTCTCTGCCAAGAGCCTTCATCACCTGCCGGACAGCAAGAGCTTCTGCACATCCTTGGCATGCCCTGTGGCCTGAGGTAAAAAGCTCTGCCTTTTCAACCAGTCTCGGAGCAAATACATTGAATTTATCCATATGTTACCCCTTATCCTCTAAGGCCGTACAGGGTATAACCATTGGTGTCGCCTGCTTCAGCCTTTGCCTTTCCTTCTAAAATTATGGTTCTGAAATCCTTGCGCGAAACATCGCGGCCTGCCAGACCAGCAACATAGTTGACTATGTTCGGCGCATCCTTTTTGTTGTAGAGCGCTGAACGAAGTTCGAGAGCTACCGGACCGCCAGGACCACCAAAGCTGATCGCTCTGTCCAAGACGATAAGGTGTTTCTTTCCCTGCACTGCCTTCAAAAATTCATCAAGCGGGAATGGCCGCCAGAGCCTGATTTTTATTACTCCGACCTTTTCCCCTTCCTCTCTTAATGCATCAACTGTTTCCATTGCAGTCTCGCCGTAAGAACCCATGGTCACGATACAGTATTCAGCATCCTCAGTCCTGTATGTCTCAATAGGCTGGTATTTTCTGCCTGTGAGCTTTCCCCACTCATCCCATGCCTTGAGAATCGTTGGATATGAATTGAGAAGAGCCTTTTCCCGCGCCATCTGCGCTTCGGTATAGATTTCTGGCATAGCGAAACAGCCCATGGATACCGGGTTGTCAGGATGCAGAGCGTTTTTCATTTTGAAATCCGGCAGATATTTTTTTATTGTTTCTTTTTCTTCGAACTCAATGGGTTCTATCATGTGTGTAACAAGAAACCCGTCAATGTTTACTGCAACAGGAAGCATTACCTCTGGATCTTCTCCCACCCTAAATGCCCAGAACATGTGGTCATACGACTCCTGGCCGTTTTCTGTAAATACATGTATCCAACCTGCATCACGCACCATCATGGTATCTGTATGATCATTCCAGATGGATAGCGGCCCGGATAATGACCTGTTTGCCAGAGCCATGACCACCGGCAGCCTCATGGATGAAGTAATGTAGAATATCTCAGCCATCAGGGCCAAACCCTGCGAGCTGGTGCTGGTAAATGTCCGCGCGCCTACTGCAGATGATCCACATGAAACGCTCATTGCCGAATGTTCACTCTCAACAGGGACAAACTCTGCGTCCAATTCGCCGTTTGCAACGAGTTCTGAGAGGTGTTCCACAATATGTGTCTGAGGGGTTATTGGGTATGCAGCAACCACATCCACATTTGCCTGAGCTACTGCTTCAGCGATTGCGAGCGAAACTTCGATGCCTTTTCGTTCCGTAGCCATTACGCTTCCTCCTCATCAACCATTGAGATGCACCCGGCAGGACATTCTCTCACGCAGATGCCGCATCCTTTGCAGTAGGTTAAATCTGCCTCGAAATGACCAGAGGCTGATTGGGAAATGGCCATATCAGGACAAAACAGCCAGCACGCACCGCACTTGATGCAGCCGTCCTTATTTACTACAGGCCGTGCCGATCTCCATGAGCCTGTGTGGTATTCTCTGGCGCTTCCTATCTCGGTAACTATGGCACCATCTTCTAATTCCTGCCACTTGATCTTATCAATGGGTTTTGCCACAAGAAAACTCCTTCACAATAGTCTCTTCAAATGCCCGCTTAAGGGCTGCCATATTCTTTGCACCAAGCTTCGGACCAAACCGATTCATAATAGGCTCAGTAATATCCTCCATCTTCAGTATGCCTGTTGCTTTAATAAAGGAACCAAGCAGGGTTGTATTCACAATAGGCCTGCCCACTTCTTCTATTGCTATCTTGCTTGCATCAACAGTAGCGATCTTGCATTTGTACCCATAGGTTTTGCGTATTTCTTCAGGGCTTTTTTTCGTGTTAAGAATAAGAATTCCATCTGCCTTCATTCCCTCGGTTGGGTTCATCAAAGCAAGCAGGCCCGGATCGAGAACGATCACCACATCAGGGTTGTAGATCTTTGCCCTGATATTGATCTTTTTATCATCGATCCTGGAAAACGCAACTACCGGAGCGCCTCTTCGCTCAGGCCCAAAGCTTGGAAATGCCTGTGCGCACTGACCTTTATTTATTGCGGCAATAGCGACGAGTTCTGCTGAAGTAACTGCGCCTTGTCCACCTCTTCCATGAAGTCTGATCTCCTGCATAATAACTCCTAATCTGGACTAAAGTTTTTGGA
>JAGVNP010000100.1 GCA_020053185.1 Deltaproteobacteria bacterium
GATAGCAATTCTCTTTGGAGGCCACGTTGCTTTCATGGTTTTCATGCCTTCCTGAAAAAAAGGATGCCCAACATATCTTGCATTGACGCCATATGATTTAAAAAATTTTTCCTCAAAAGGAAATATTACTGCAAGGCCATCTGTGATTTTTGAGAGCGTCTTTGCCCTGCCCTTTCTCCATGCCCATGCCTGAGGCGCAATATAGTAAAGAACCTTTACCCCTTTTTTCTTCGCAAATTTTGCGAGTCTCATATTGAAATCAGGCAGATCCACAGGGATAAATATGTCTGGCTTTTGCTTTTTCATCAGCTGCTTTATGCCTGACATGACTTTAAGTATCCGTTTAAGTCTGGGAACAACCCCGGAGAAGCCCATTACAGAGATCTCATCCATGGAATACACACACTCCATGCCAGCAGACTTCATCTCTGGTCCGCCCATTCCAAACACTTCAACATCGGGAAGTATATTTTTTAAAGATCTGATCACCTGAGCGGCATGCCTGTCAGCGCTTGCCTCTCCTGCTACCATGAGGATTTTCATATTATTTTTCCGGAACAATCATGTTTTCTTTAATGAGATTTACAACTTTAAGAGATGTAAGGCCTGCTAGTCCGTCCACCATAGGCTTTTTCTTGAATCGGACTGCATCCACAAACGCCCTGATCTCTGTTTCAAGGGCATCTGAATCAGAAATCTCGATGCTTTCATATATGATTTTTTTCTCAGGAGATAGCTTGTATATATCAACAGCTTTCTTTGCGTAGTCGATCGAGATATAACTGCTCGGCTGGAATATCCGTATCTTCCGCATCACATCAACTGAAACCCTGCTCGCTGTAAGATTTGCAATGCATCCGGATGCAAATTTCAATCTGGCATTTGCAATATCGATCTGATCAGTAAGCACAGGAATGCCTACTGCCTCTACAGAAGTAATCTCGGAATTCACCAGAGATACGATTATATCAATATCATGGATCATGAGATCAAGCACTACATCTACATCTGTTCCTCTTTCTTTGAACGGGCTTATGCGGTGTGCTTCTATGAACATCGGCCTGTCTATTGCTCCGGACAGGGCTAAAATAGCAGGATTGAAGCGCTCAAGATGCCCTATTTGCAGAATCCCGCCACCTTTTTTTACTGCATCCATGATATCATTTGCTTCTTCAAGTTTTGATGTCATGGGTTTTTCCAAAAGCACTGCTATGCCCTTTTCCAGAAACGGAATCGCTGCCTGGCTGTGCAGCGTGGTGGGTACAGCAATGCTTACCGCATCGACTTTATCCAGTATATCTTTAAAATCAGTGTATGCAGGACATTTGATCTCCTGAGCCACTTCACGAACACGTTTTTCATCAGTATCTACCAGTCCGATCAAATCCACATCTTTTAAAGCAGCGTATTTCTGCGCATGAAATCTTCCAAGATATCCGACACCTATTACCGCAACCTTGAGCTTGTTCACCGTGCAATTCCTCTCTCGGAAGACTTTATAAAATCAATCATTACAGAAACCTCTTCCACTCCTGCAAAATCTTCTTCTAATATTTTAAGCGCATCCTTTAAAAGCTTTTTCTGCTGAAATAAAATTTTATATGCCTTTGTAATTTTTTTCATGGATTCGTCGCTGAACCCGTTACGCTTGAGCCCTATAGTGTTTATTCCGAAAAGGCTAACTCTGTCTCCTGATGCCCTTACATAGGGGATGACATCAAGATTTACCATGGATCCTCCTCCAACAATCGCATACGAACCAATCCTGGTAAACTGATGTACTGCGCAAAGCCCGCCCATAATTACCCGATCACCCACCTGCACATGGCCTGCGAGAGTGGCAACATTTCCCATCACCACATAACTGCCAACCTGGCAGTCATGCGCCACGTGACAGTAAGCCATTAAAAGATTGTTACTCCCTATTTTTGTGAGTCCACCGCCATGCGGTGTTCCTCTGTTGATGGTGACGAACTCCCGAATAGTATTGCTGTCTCCTATTTCTAGTTTTGTATCTTCGCCTTTATATTTGAGATCCTGCGGCGGTGTGCCGATGCTTGCATGTCCTATAATATTGCAACTGCTGCCGATAACAGTAGGACCCTGAATCATGCAGTAGGGTCCAACCGATGTTTTGCTTTTTATCTCAACTTTAGGCCCGATAACACAATAAGGACCTATCTCAACATCTTCTCCAATGACTGCATCCTCGGAGATCTTTGCAGTGGGATCAATCTTTTTCAATTTTTTCCAGTCTCCTTTCAATATCCCTGATGCGTTTTAAAAGATCCGGAAGTTTTTTAAAGGCGTTTTGAGCCCTTAACCAGAGCTTATGATCCATTGTCGGATAGCCGGAAACAACTTTGCCTGGTTCGATATCTTCTGCGACTCCGGCTTTACCGCCTACTACACATCCGTCTCCAATTGTGATATGACCCGCAACCCCTGCCTGACCTGCAAGAATTACATGCTTCCCAACATGAGCACTGCCTGCAATGCCTACCTGCGAAACAATAATTGTATGATCGCCTATGGTTACGTTATGGCCGATCTGGACGAGATTATCCATCTTAACATCAGACCCTATGCGGGTAGAGGTTAAAGCTGCTCTGTCTATACAGCAGTTGCTTCCGATCTCCACATCATCGCCAATAATTACTTTTCCGACTTGCGGGATTTTTAAATGTTGTTTTCCATCCCATGCAAATCCAAAACCGTCTGAGCCGATCACCACACCTGCATGTATAATGCAGTTTTTGCCTACCTCACATTTATCATACACCGCCACATTCGGATAAAGGATTGTTCCTTCTCTTATAATAGCATCATCGCCTATAAAACACCCTGGATATAAAACACAGCCCCCCTCTATCCTGGCATTTTTCCCTACATAGGCATACGGATACACAGTAGCTGTTGCGCTGATATCTGCCGAAGGGTCTTTATATGCAAGCTCTGATATGCCAGGATTATGAGTCTTTACAGGACAAACAGCCCTGACCACTTTCGCAAATGCGATAGATGGATTATCTACAACGATCTGCGGAATATTGATATCAAGCTTCTGCTTTACAATAATAGCGCCGGCTTTTGTGGCCTTTGCCTTTTCCGTGTAATGCGGATTAGACAAAAACGTGATATCTGTGCTGGCTGCCTCCTCAACGGTAGAGACTCCTGTAATAACAGGATCGCTGCCGGTAAAGGCTACGCCAAGCAGTTTTGCGATCTCAGACAAAAACACAGCTTATTTATTTGGTTCCTTTCTTGGCTTTTGCCTGGTACGTATCATCGTATATTTTCAAGATGTCCTTCGTGATATCTATACGATCTGATGCATACACCACTCCTGCCCTGCGCACATCAAGAATAATGTCAAAACCATTCTTTTTACCATAGTCATTGATAATCTCATCAAGGGTCTCTTTTACTGGCTTCAAAAGCACGTTGTATTTTTCTTCCAGCTCATCCTGGGAGTCTTTTACAACCCTGTTAAATTCCTTGATCTTTTTCTGATACTCCAGTTCTTTCTTATCTTTTGCTTCCTGCGTCATGGTAAGAGACTTGGCTGAAATTTCTTCGCCCAGCTTTTTAATGTCAGCTTCCTGATCCTGAATTACAGTCTGCTTTTCCTGTCTGAATTTTTCAATCTTGCTCACCACATCCTTGCCTGCCAGGCTGTCATTTAAAAGTATTTGAGGATCGATATAAGCAATCTTCAGTTCCTGTGCTCCTGCAAGGCCTGTAAAGGAGATCATGACCAAGACACTCATCAACGCAGTTAATAATCGTTTCATTTAAGCCTCCTATGCTTTTTTACTTAAAGAAATTCTACAATCTATTGACTTCATATGCAACACTCTTATTTTCCGGTTTGGCTTAAGTATTAAAAGAACGTGCCCATACTGAAATCCCATCCGCCGCTTGATTCATAATCTTTAGGATTGATAACCTTGCCATATTCGAGCCTTAGCGGCCCCATAGGCGTTACCCACCTGAATCCTAAGCCAACGGATTTTTTCACATTTGTAAGGTCAATATCCTCATTGTATGAATTTCCCACATCAAAGAAAAAGACGCCCGAGAGACCCGGGACTTTTCCTACCGGATATGTGATCTCTGTATTGAATACAACCATACGCTTACCGCCTATTACATTCCCCAGAGTATCCCTTGGACCTACTTCCCCGGATTTAAATCCGCGGATCGAGTTAAGACCGCCAAGGGAAAACCTCTCATATATGGGAACCTCATCTCCCTGGGACCCGTTAACAGTTCCCCATCTGGCCTTCAGCATTAATGCAAAGATGTCTTTATACAAAGGATAAAATTTTGCCGCACTGGTTGTGGTTCTTATGTAATGGTAATCACCGCCTAATCCTGCATATTCTACAGATAATGAGATATCAGAACCTCTTGTGGGCCTGTAATAATCATTTGTGGTATCTCTATATATAATATTTGTTATGGTGCTTGTTACTCCCCCGTCTTTTTCATCTTCGCTGATGAGATACTCATAGCCTGGATCAATATCCTCGAGCGAAAGCACTTCATCATAAGTGTATGCAATATGGTGCCTTACATCCTCAAACAGCGGATAACTCAGGCTTATGCTCCCTCCCCGTGAGGATTTTGTATAATAGATATACTGACTTTCTTTATTATAGATTCTTGCCCCTAATGATATCGGTCGGTCAAACAGCCATGGCTCTGTATATTCAATGGCGTAGCTCTTTTTACTTTTTCCAAATTCTAAGCTTACGTGTGTCTTGCGTCCATATCCAAAAAGGTTATTCTCACTTAAATCAACAGTACCTATGAACTTATCTGTACTCGAATATGCAGCACCGAGAGAAAACGTTCCTGTATGCTTTTCTTCAACACCTATATTCAGAGTGATCTTTCCGTCATCGCTTGGAACTGGCTCGATTTCAACTGTTGAAAAATATCCGAGACGGTTTAGCTTATCTTTACTCCTCTTGATTGCAGTAGATGAAAAAAGATCTGTTTCCTGAATCTTGAGTTCCCGTCTTATTACCTTGTCTCTGGTTTTTGTGTTTCCGCTGATATTGATTCTGTCAATGTGAACCGGCTCACCTTTTGCGACTTGAAGATTGAGATTAACGGTTTTTTCCTTAACATCGCTCAAAGGCTTTATTTGCGTATAGGCATAACCTTCGTCCATGTAAATATCGCGAATACGCTCGATACCCAGATGAACTTCTTTTTTGCTCATCACATCGCCTTTTTCAAGGCCAAAAACCTTTGTCAACTCTTCTTCTGTTTTTAAAAGATCTCCACTTACATTCACATCCCCAAGATGATACTGAGATCCTTCTTCTATAGGCACAGTAATGTAGATCCCTTTCTTTTCTCTGATATCGACCTTGGGTCTTCCGGCCTTTGTGTCAAGATAACCCAGATCACCATAATATTGTTCTACCCTCAAAAGATCCGTGTCGATATCTGCATCAATATATGCCCCGCTGTGACTGAACAAACCAAGAGGCCAGCGGGTTTTGGTTTTCATCTGTTTTCGCAATTTTCGCGATGAGACATTTTCGTTTTCATCAAATGATACCTTTTTAACAAATAATTTTTTATTCTCCTTTATATGCAATGTAAGAACAATGCCGCCCTCAATTGGCTCTTTTGAAGTAGTAATTTCAACGTTGTAATACCCCTTTTCTCTGTACAGGGCATCTACCCGGTCAAAGCTTGTCTTCAATGTTCTTGTATTGAGAACGTCAAAACGCTTCAACCCGATTGCATCAAGTATGGCC
>JAGVNP010000030.1 GCA_020053185.1 Deltaproteobacteria bacterium
CGCGTGCAAGCCTCACAATACGCTCAACAAACTGCGCATTGCTGCCTGCAAGCTCGCCTTTTCTGTAAAACACATTATCCTCAAGCCCTACCCGCGTGTTGCCTCCGCTAAGTATGGCCATTGTATTCATGGTGAGCTGATATTTGCCTATGCCTGTCACATTAAATATTGCGCCATCCGGCATATGGCGGATCATGGTGATGAGATTTTCAGGCGTGCCGGGATATCCGCCCATTCCTCCAACGCCCATTACACAGTTGATGTAGTATGGCTTTTTCAACAGCCCTTTTTCAATAAGATTTTCCACCTCGCCGAACATGGATGGATTATACAGTTCCAACTCGGGCTTAATATCTCTCTCAAACATTGCAGCAGCAAATGCCTCTATCTCTGATCTGAGATTGATAAAGGGCAGTTCCTTTCCCTGATAAAAGAATATAACAGACCCCAGATTGAGCGATGCTGATTCAGGTTCTGCATCAAGGCTTTTTATTCGCTCTTTGATTGGGATGCCAGGGCCTCCTGTGGTATTCTGTATAACAACCGGACATTTGTTGCGGATGCCTGTATTTATCTCAGAAAAAATCTGCGCATTGCTTATGCCTTTGCCATCCTTGTCCCGTGCATGCAGATGCACGATTGCAGCACCTGCATTAAAGCAATCAACTGCATCCTGAATAACTTCTTTGGGCTGTTCTGGCAAAACCGGATTTGCCTCTTTGCCGTGAATACCGCCGGTCAATGCTGCAGTGATAATCAGTTTTTCCATATCCTATCCTTTTGTCTTTAATATCTGTCCCCATTGCACAAGACTTGAAGCTGCAAACACCCATTGGCTGATCTCTATAAATACCGGTATCCCCACACGGTTGAGCCTCTTTGCCATCTTATCTGTGTACGGCCCGCCTGCTGCGCAGCATACAATGGGCTTCTTTCTCATCTTATTAAGCCGCTCTAACTTTTCCACGATCTGCTCATCAAGGGGTGTGTTTTGAAACACAAAAAATGGCATGATAATATCCACATTCTTATCGTTGAACAGCGTATCTATCACATATTCATAATCAGCAGATGTTGCCGAGCCTGTGACATCAACCGGATTTTCCACAAGATAGAAAAAACTGAAATGATCGCGCATTTTTTTCACTGTGTCACGCGAGAGTTTCACAAGCTCTAGCCCTTTTTGCGGGAACAGGTCTATGGCATTGACCATTGGGCCTGCTCCGTTTGAAAGCAATGCTACCCTTGACCCTGCTGCAGGCGGCTGAAGGGATAAAGCCTCGCATCCTGCATAAAGCTCATGAAAACTGTCTGCAAGGACCACGCCTGCCTGCTCAAATGCACCCTTATATACATGATAGCTCCCGCCGTATGCGCCTGTGTGCGACACTGATGCAAGTGCGGATTTTTCATTTCTTCCTGTTTTGAACACGACAACCGGCTTTTCATTTTTAATAGCCTTATCCACTGCAGCAACAAACTTTCTTCCCTGATCAAGACCTTCAATATAGCTTCCGATCACTTTTGTGCGGGAATCGTCAGCCAAATATGCAATCAGATCACCTTCATCAACCTCAACCCTGTTGCCATAGCTAACCATCTTGCTCACGCCAACGGTTGTTGATTTCTCCAAAAATGCACAACCCCATGTGCCGCTCTGTGTGATAAAGCTCATAGGGCCTGCTGGCGGCCTATGCATTCTGTCCCTGTGATAAAAAAATGAATCAAAGCGGCTGAATCCATCGAATGAGCCGATGCAGTTAGGGCCAATGATCCTGACCTTAAGTTTTCGTGCAAAATCGTATATTTCTTTTTCAATATTTGCCCGATCTCCGCCCAGCTCCTTTCCTCCGCCAGAGACAATCAAAGCATTGTGGCTGCCGATTGCTGCCATTTCTTTTATGATATCAGGCATCATTTTGAGATCCACTATCACCACTACAAGATCTGGGGCCTCGGGCAGCGCTGATAAAGACGGGTATGCATCAACTCCCATGATCTGCCTGTAATTCGGATTTATCGGATAAACCTTTCCCTTGAATTCCAGATGTAAAAGGGTGTCTAGTATAACGTTGCCGATTTTGCCGGATGTTGTGGATGCACCGACCACTGCAACACTTTTGGGATTGAAAAACTGGCCCATATTCTCAATCCTCGGCGTTTCAAATGAAAGCGAATGTTCCTCATCTGAAATAATAAGCTTTGCATCCACCACGCTACATGCCTTGGGGGTTGCAATAATGGGGTTGAAGTCAACTGAATCATAATAAGGCGCAGCATCTTGTCCGAATTTTGAAATACGATGTATTGTGTCTATAAGCGCGTCAATATTTACTGAAGCATCTCCGCGATACCCGCTCAAAAGCGGCCATGCCTGAAGCTTACAAAGCATGTTTTTGATCTCAGCTTTAGACACAGGAAGCATTCGGAATACCACGTCCTTGAAAAGATCAGTGAATATGCCGCCAAGTCCAACCATGATCACAGGCCCGAATGCAGGATCATATTGAAGCCCTACAATGATCTCAATACCGCTTTCGATCTGCTCTTCAACAAGGATCCCAGCAAAACCTTGCTTTTTCTCGAACCGTTTCTGCATAGAGCCAAATGCTGTTCTCAATTCGACATCCGAACATATGTCTGTCTGTATTGCTTTGAGTTCTGTTTTGTGGAGGATCTTATCTGATACTGCCTTGATTACTACAGGGTAGCCGAGCTTCTTTGCATAAGATACAGCATCTGTTGCTTTCTGAAAAACCTTGCCCTTTGGCACAGAGATCCCATAGCCTTTTAAAATCTCTTTCATCTGCGCATCAGGGATCACGAGGCTATCCTGCGATCTGCAAACATTCAATGTGTTTTTAAAAATTTTTTTACCCATCATAGCCTCTTTCGTGCTGCTTCGATGTTTGCCTGGATATAATCCACAGACGCAGGCGGAACAAATACGCAGATAATGACAAGAGGAGTGTCGCCTGTATTAAGGGTCTTGTGCTCGACGCCCGGCGGTGCATACATTGCAACCCCTGGCTTCAGCTCGTATTCGACTCCGTCAAGCCATGCCTTGCCTGTCCCTTGCGTAAATACCATGAGTTCGCCGGATGCTTCATGACTGTGAAAATCCGTGCATCCGCCGTTTGGCGCAAGGGTTGAGATAAGCAGAGTAAAGTCTTTTACATCCTTATGCGTTTCAGGAGACATCACAACTTTTAGTTCGCGTTCAAACGGCTTATCGATCTTTGCAGCTCCTATTACATTCGAATCAACATATGCCATCATACACCTCTCAACTCATTGGATTATCATATATATTGGGATATTAACGCATAATGTCAACAATGTCCTCAAAAGTTTTACCCCCTTGAATATCCATCCTTATGCGGCTAATATAAAAATATGCGTTTCTTACTTACCAATGATGACGGTATATATGCGAGGGGCCTGGCTGCAATAAAGCAGGAACTTGAAAAGCTAGGAGATGTGACTGTGATTGCTCCGATAACCGAGCAGTCAGCAGTAGGCCATGCAATCACCATTGCAGATCCGCTGAAGGTGATACCCATATCCCGCGCAGGCGAATTCTACGGATACGGCATCACAGGCTCTCCGGCAGACTGCGTGAAGCTCGGGATATCATGCATCATGAAGCCAAAACCGGATATCATTGTATCCGGCATAAACAGAGGCGAAAATGTTGGCATAAACGTGCTGTATTCCGGCACTGTATCTGCTGCAACCGAGGCTTTGATCCTTGGCTACACAGGCATAGCGCTTTCCGCGACTAATTATCTGAACCCTGACTACACTGCTGCGAGCATTTTCGGCTCCAGACTTGCCGCAACTCTGGCAAAGATGAAAGACATGCCGCCGGTTGCGCTGAATGTGAACTGCCCGTCCCTGCCGCTATCAAAGATCCGCGGCATAAGAATAACCAAGCAGAGCAATGCCCGGCTCAAAGATAAGTTTGTAAAACGTATAGATCCGCGCGGAAACATCTACTACTGGCAGGCAGGACGAACTTCGCTTGTCGACAGCGAAAAAGAACCTGACTCTGATGCAGCCTGTTTGAAAAACCGCATGATCTCCATCATGCCTATCCACTATCAGCTCGGATGGAACGGAGATCCCTCTTTTCTAAAAAATCTCAACCTCAAGAGGCTCCTCAAGTGACTTTAGAATCTCTTGAAAAAAAAGCTGGCCATGTATTTAAAAATAAAACCCTCCTTCAA
>JAGVNP010000308.1 GCA_020053185.1 Deltaproteobacteria bacterium
CAAATCCAGTGGAGACCACGGTAATGAACATCTCATCGCTCATAGCCTCATCTATGACAACACCCCATATGATATTTGCATCTTCATGAGCTGCATTCTGGATTAAAGAAGACGCTTCTTGTACTTCATCAATGGTAATATCAGGTCCACCGGTAATGTTGATAAGAAGACCTTTTGCTCCGCTGATATCCATGTCTTCCAGGAGCGGACTTGTTATTGCAGAATGTGCAGCATCATGGGATCGGTTTTCGCCAGAACCTTTTCCAATACCCATTAATGCCTTTCCTTTTTCACACATGACTGCTTTCACATCATTAAAGTCTACGTTTACAAGCCCTGTTCTGTTTACCAGATCAGATATCCCTTTTACTGCATTTAACAATATTTCGTCTGCCCGCCTGAATGCCTCTCGAATGGGAAGACCTTTTTCTCCCATGCTCAAAAGACGATTGTTCGGAATTACAATAAATGCATCTACATTCTCGGACAATGCCTTTTCCCCATCCTGTGCTTGCTTCATTTTTCTCTTTCCCTCAAAAAGGAAAGGTTTTGTCACCACCCCAACAGTGAGCGCTCCGGATTCTCTGGCTGCACGCGCAATAATGGGCGAAGCACCTGTGCCAGTGCCTCCTCCGAGCCCTGCAGTAATGAACACCATATCTGCGCCATCTATTGCCTTTTTAATATCTTCTTCACTCTCCTGTGCAGCACCCCGGCCGATATCAGGATTGCCACCTGCGCCAAGACCTTTGGTAATTCCCGCTCCCAACTGAACGCGTGTAGAAGACAGGGATACTTTTAATGTCTGAATATCTGTATTGGCTGCCACAAACTCGACACCCTCTATGTTCGCGTTAATCATGTTATTAATAGCATTACATCCGCATCCGCCTACTCCGATTACCTTGATCCTTGCGCCGACATGATTTACTTTTTCCAATTTAAACATACCCCTTCCCCCTTAGTTTAAAACACTTCTTTGAACCACTGAATCATCCTGTCAAGGAGTGAGATTTCCTTCGGTTTGTGTGCGTATGAAGGCCTTCTTGCCCCATAGATGCATAACCCTACTGCCGTGGCATAGGCAGGTGCATTCACCAGATCCACTATGCCTTTTACCCCGCGCGGATACCCAACCCGCACCGGCATATGGAATATCCCTTCTGCCAGATCAGCAAGACCCTCTAAGGATGCAGAGCCTCCGGTGATCACAAGCCCTGCAGAAGATTGATCTGAAAATCCTGTATTTTTTATCTCGGCATACGCGAGTTTCAATAGCTCCTCCATCCTCGATTCAATGATCTCTGAGAGCACCTTTCTGGGAACCGTATTAACGGTATCACCTCCAATCGAGGGCACTTCTATCTGTTCATCACTTGATACATTAGCAGAGATCGCTTGTCCATACTTTATCTTTAATCTTTCGGCTTCTGCGATCGGGGTGCGCAATCCCACTGCAATATCATTAGTCACATGATCGCCGCCAAGGGCAAGCACACAAGTATGCCGGATGGAGCCTTTGTCAAAGATAGCGATATCCGTGGTGCCTCCGCCTATATCCATAAGGACAACTCCCAATTTTCTCTCATCCGGAGTCAGGATGGATGCTGCCGAGGCTATCTGCTGCAGCACAATGTCCGATATTCCAAGGCCTGCCTTTTGTGCGCACTTTGCGATATTGCTCACCGCAGAAATCGAACTGGTAACTATGTGTACATTTACCTCCAGCCTGGAGCCTGTCATACCAACCGGATCTTCTATTCCCGTGATATCATCAACAGCAAATTCCTGTGGCATCACATGGATGATCTCCACTCCTGCTGGTTTTGCAAAATCCTTTGCCTGTTCTACTACACGCTTCTTATCATTTGCAGTGACCTCGCCGCCTTTTACTGCGATTACACCGCTGGTATTAATACCCTGAATATGGCTTCCGGCAATCCCTGTGTATACATCATCGATCCTGATGCCGGCCATGCGCTCTGCATCTTCTATACACCGCTTTATCGCTGCGACTGTCTGCTCCATGTTCACGACAAGTCCGCGCTTGAGCCCCCCGGATTCGGTTACCCCAAAACCGATGATTTCCAGCTCATGATAATCATTCAGTTCTGAAATCAGCGCACATATCTTGGTGGTCCCTATATCAAGACCAACTACTATTTTATCCCTTGCTACCATATCCGCCTGTTTCCTCCCTATCCAGAGACCTTATTACTACTCTATCTTCAAAACTCAAATCTATCAATATGCCTTCTTTTACCGGAAGCTCTTTCATTATAGCAAATGCTCTGTCTAATTTGGAGAGGTCATTCATACCCCAGAACATGATGCCAACATCATTGGCAAGTCCCACTTCTATCCTCCCCCCTACACCTAAGCTAACATCTTTTACCATTACTCCCTTATCTTTAACAGCATTTACTACTGCAAGTCCATCAGCTAAAAGTTGACGACCACCTTCTGATCCAAAAGCCACGCGCTCATCACCTTTTATCGTAAGTCCATTAAAAGGCTCCGCAGTGGATACGAAAATTTTACCGTCCTTGGATACCAGATACCCTCTATCACCTATGCGCAAGCAGGCAACAGGCACATATTCTTCAATTTTTGTCTTTACAGATGCGGGAATAAAGTTTCTCGATATTCTCACTGATTTCACCCATGGATGGGCTGCTATTCTCTTTTTAGCAATCCCCATATCCCAGGAAAAGATGTTCTCTCCCTCTTCCAGGTCAAGAAGAGAACGAACTTCCTCGTTTGTAACATGAGCGCATCCTGTTATTTCTATGCGTTTTACGTTGAATATCTTGGTGGTGGATGCATACATCGCTGCGCACAGAACTATAAGAACAAGAG
>JAGVNP010000154.1 GCA_020053185.1 Deltaproteobacteria bacterium
CTCGGTGATGAAATCCAGTATACGAATTATCAGGATCATCTTCTGAAAATCAGGGCAGGAAATTTGGAAGAGAACAGCCAGCCACTTGTATTACCTAATTTAGGGAAAAGATATAAGTAGGAGCACAGAACACAAATAATAAGGCGTGGGGTGCAATAAATTCACACCTCACGCCTTACGCTTTACGATTCACGATTTAACTAGCTCAGCATATCCCTGCCATAATCAAGAATACGCCGTGCAATAACGATCATCTGTATCTGCTGCGTGCCTTCATAGATATCGTTAACCTTGTTGTCTCTCATCCATTTTTCAACCAGATTATCCTGTGAGTATCCGACCGGGCCCAGCAGTTCTACGCATTTCTGGACAATAATATTTCCTGCTTTCCCGCCTTTTGCCTTTGCCATGGATGCCTCCAGGTTGTTTGCACGGCCATTGTCTGCCAACCATGCTGCTTTTTCTATCAAAAGGCGTATGGCCTCAAGATTTGCTTCCATTGAAATCATATCTTTTTCAGCAACGCTCTGCTTGAACAGACCCTTGTCATACTTTACTTCTACCCCTTCTTTTGCATAAGCATCTTTTGTAAATTCATAGGCTGCCCGCGCACACCCTAAAGCCATGGCAGCAACTAAAGGTCTGGTGTTATCAAATGTTTTCATAACACCCTTGAATCCGCCATCTGGCCTGATCTCTGGATCGCCAAGAAGATTTGTCTTTGGGATACGACAGTCTTCAAGCACTATTGTTGCTGTATCTGAGGCCCTTATACCGCATTTCTTTTCCAGCTTCTCCACCCTCATTCCAGGTGTGCCTTTTTCCACTACAAAAGATTTTATTGCTGCGCGGCCCTGGCTTTTATCCAATGTAGCCCATACAACTACTGCCCCGCACCTGTCGCCGTCTGTGACAAATATTTTTTCGCCGTTGAGCACATATTCATCACCATCAAGCACTGCTGAAGCAGAAACCGCACTGGCATCTGAGCCGCATCCTGGCTCTGTGATTGCCATTGCCGCATACTTGCTTCCAAACCGCTCAAACTGCTCATCATTGGCAACTGCGCTTATTGCGGCATTGCCCAGACCAGATCCCGGCAGTGCAAGCATCAAGCCCACATCACCCCATGACATCTCTTCTGCACCGGCAATTGAGATTGCATTTGAGCCGACCTTATCCTCGGTCTCTACAATCTCTTTTTTCTCTTTCTTTTTCTTTCTTCCTCCGCCCAGACCACCAGCCTGCATTATAGGTGCAAAGGCCTCAAGTTCTTTTGGCCTTGTGTGTTCATGTTCATCATAGTATCTGGATATAGGACGCATTATGTCTTTTGCCATGCCGTGGAGCAGTTCCCTTACCTGTTTTACCATCTCTGGAATTTCAAAATTTATCATGTTAGACCCCCTCTCTTATGCCATTGCCAGGCCTTCGAGCATAGCAAAGGCCCTTGCATTCCTGAACCATAACTCGACCATATGTTCCCTGATAAGCCCGTGTCCACCAAGTATTGAGATCCCGTAATCAGAAATCTTGAATGCCTGCTCAGATACATAGGTCTTTGAAAGAGTAGACATCCTCAACAGATCGCTGTTCTTATCTGCTGACCATGCAGCCTTCCAATTCAGCAGCCTGGAGCACTCGACCTCTATTGCCATGTCAGCAAGCATGAATGCTATGGTCTGACGGGTAGCAATGGGTTTACCAAACGCAACCCTTTCTTTCGCATAGTTGATGCAGTAGTCCTTTACTGCACTGGCCAATCCTACTGCAGTTGCTGAAAGACAAACCCTGCTGCATCCTACAAGCCTCTTATAATCAATACCAGCTTCTCCTCCGAGACGATTTTCAGCAGGGATTTTGCAATCTGAAAGTTTTACTGAATTGAGGGTTAATGCATTGAGTCCCATGTTCTTTTCACGTCTGGCCACATCAAGGCCCTTTGTTCCTTTGTCAACGATAAATGCCTGAGGCCCGTTTTTTTCCAGAGATGCAATCACAAGAAGACTGTCTGCTCTGTCAGCCATTGGAACTAAGGTTTTTTCGCCATTTATCACATAGCTGTCTCCTGCCTTGGCAGCCTTTGTTTTGATGTCAAATGCATCAAAGGTAATTCCAGGTTCCATAACAGCCAAAGACCCTGCTTTGTACTTTTCTCCGCAAAAGGATGGAAGATATTTCTCTTTCTGGCTATCTGTTCCCATCTCCATGACAGGAAGTACGAACAAATTCGGCACCATTGCAGCCAGCGTAAGAGAAAGATCGCCATAGGCAAGCTCTTCTGCCATGATAGCATTGTTCAGAACCGACCTATTAAACCCATACCCGCCATACTGCTCAGGAATGATGTTTGCTGCAAGTCCAAGCCCCCACGACTTTTCGAGAAAATCGTCCGGAATTTTGGCTTCCTCATCACAATCCCTGGCAATCGGCCTAATCTCGTCGATAGCAAACCGCTGCATCGACTCCTTAATCTGTCTTTGATCCTCATCTAAACTGAACGTAGACATTGAAACCTCCTAACAAGATAGTATTTGTAAAAATTTTAATTTTTACGAATGTTAAAAACATTTATAACGGGTTTTCCTACCCATATCAACAGTTAATTTCAAAAATCTCGTCAAAGCGCATATATGCGATGGTTGCATAAGCGCATGAAATTGGATATACTGGTTGGATACGTTTGGCTTAACAGTAAATTGAGGAGGAAAACAAAATGGATTACAAAAACATTCTTTTAGAAAAAAAAGACCACGTGGCAATTCTTACCCTAAACCGTCCGCCAGCTAACTCAGTGAGCTTTGCAGTATTGGAAGATATAGACAAAGCGCTTGATGAGCTTGAAGCTGATAAAAACATCAGGGTGCTCGTCATCACAGGTGCGGGCGACAAGGGCTTTTCCGCAGGATTTGATGTGACTGATGCGGCAAATGGCGAAAAGGCAGGCTCAATGGGACAAAAGGTATGGACAAAAGTAGAGAGATTTCCAAAGCCGGTAATTGCAGCAATCAATGGATATGCATTCGGCGGAGGATGCGAGCTTTCTATGGCCTGTCATATCAGGATCATGGTGGATAACCCAAAGGCGAAGATCGGTCTCACCGAGCTTAACCTCGGCATAATCCCTGGCTGGGGCGGAACACAGAGACTGCCCCGCATAGTAGGCAAATCAAAAGCGCTTGACATGATCTTCTTCTCCAAAAGGTTGACCGCTCCCGAGGCACTTGCAATAGGGCTTGTTGATAAGGTTTCTGCTGACGGAGAAGCCTTGAAAGACGCTCTCGAACTTGCCCAGAAACTGGCAAAGCGACCCCCTATTGCAGTGAGCTGTGTGCTGAAAGCAATAACAACCGGTCTTGAAAAAGGTCTTGATGAAGGAACCAAAGTTGAG
>JAGVNP010000328.1 GCA_020053185.1 Deltaproteobacteria bacterium
ATAAAGAGTAAGACATTGTCCCAATCAATAAATCACATCGATCAACTTCTATCCCTGATTGACGATGGAGCCCTGGTCCTTACTGTAAACAAGAGACTGGCACGATATATTCAGAAACTCTACGATAACAACCAGCTTAAAAAAAATCTACTCACATGGCAAAGTCCTGATATCTATATGATATCCACATGGATGAGCCTGCTGTTCCAGAAGTTCTCTGATATCCCTGTGTTGTCTCAGGAGCAGTCTCACTATATATGGTCCCGCATAGTTGCAGATAATGTGGATAAACTTCTCCATCTGCACGCAGCAACATCACGGGTACAAGACGCATATAAAATCATCCATGATTATCTTATTCCTCTTAGCAAAGACGAATTATTCACAGAAGAATCTGAAAAATTCTTCGCATGGAAATCTTCATTTGAAGACTTGTGTCATAAACAGAATGTGATTCCGGCTGAAAAAATCTCCAAAGAGGTAATAAAGGCTTTACAGGCCGGGCTTATCCAGTCTCCCTCAAAAGTTATATTCTGCGGGTTTGACGAGATTACGCCTGTTGAAAAATCTCTTATCGAAACACTTGGAGCCAATGGTTCTCAATTATTCTTCTGGGAACCGCAGATCATCTCTGATCAGACGCCAAAACTTATTCAATCCCCTTGCCCGGAAGATGAAGTAGCTCTACTTGCGAGGTGGGTGCGCAATCTACTGGATCAGGGAAAAGAAAATATTGCAGTGGTAGTGCCTGAACTGAATTTTTACAGGCCATTGATCGAACGCGCTTTTGGCCAGGAGCTTGTGCCTGAGTCTGTGCTTCCAGGATCTTATGCTCAAATGCCATTCAATATCTCCCTTGGTATACCCTTGAATACCATAGGTCCTATCGCAATTGCACTTGAAGCGTTGGGAAGTAATCCGCATGACATACCTCTTGAGGCAGCAAGCTTGCTTCTTCGAAGCCCTTATCTTGGAAAATCATGGGACGAACTCAATGAAAGGGCGTTTCTTGATCTTAAGCTTAGGGAATTAAATAAACTGACAATTTCATTCAAAGAGATCATAAACCTCTCCAAAAAACTGGATAAGGCTAAAAGTTTTTCGCTACTGCTCCAGTCCTTTGCAGAATTGAAAAAACATGAGCCATCAAAAGCCTATGCAAGCTCCTGGGCACGGCATTTTTCGAAACTCCTTGCATGTCTTGGATGGCCAGGGCCTCGCACAATTGACAGCACCGAATACCAGGCTATCTCATCCTGGCATGAAGTACTCGACACCTTCATATCAATGGACACAGTAGCTTCTCCAATGTCTTTTTCAGATGCCGCAAGCCATCTTAAATGGTCAGGATCCTCGCATATATTCCAACCAGAAACTCTACATGCCCGCGTAGAGATCATGGGAATACTCGAAGCATCGGGCATGACATTCGATCATCTCTGGCTCCTTGGCATGCGCGAAGATGCTTTACCTGAATCTGTGAACCCAAACCCGTTCTTGCCAATAACTATGCAAAAAACCTTTGGCGTTCCCCGATCTTCAGTAGAAAAGGAACTAGAGTTCAGCAGACGCGTGATGCAGCGACTTTTTATAAATTCTCCCCATACAATCGCAAGTTATCCTAAACAGCGTGAAGGTCAGGACACCTCCCCCTCAAGACTAATGAAAGAATTCAACTTTGAAGAAACAGCTCTTGAAAAGTTCCCTGACCATAGCCTTGTCTCATGCCTTATGAGAGAGCGCGAACCGATTGAATCGATCCAGGACTTTCAGATAACTCCGTCAAAGGATGCTGTTGTGGTTTCAGGCGGCACTGAAATCCTCAAGAACCAGGCACTCTGCCCTTTTAAAGCATATGCTCTCCACCGGCTAAAAGCTTCCATGCCGGAGATTGCCGAGTCTGGGCTCAGTGCAAAAGAACGCGGCATTATCATACACACAGCACTGGAAACAGTTTGGAAAAAATTAAAAGATTCTTCTCGCCTCGCTGAAAAGGAATATGTAGAACAGATTGTAAAACAGGCTGTCAAAGAAGTATTCGATCAACGCTTTAAAGATCCTACAGAATCCCGCTATATTTCAATCGAGAAAGACAGGACAAAAGATCTTCTCATGGAGTGGTTCAACATGGAAACAGCCAGACCTGAGTTCAAGGTCATATCAACAGAAGCCCGGGATACCATATCCATTGGCGACCTTTCTTTACGCATAAAAATCGACAGGATCGATGAGCTGGACAAGGGAAAATTCCTTGTGATTGATTACAAAACAGGAAATGTGAGTAAGGGCGACTTGATGAAAGACCGTCTTACAGAGCCGCAATTGCCTCTGTATGCGCTCAAGACAAAAAATGTGGAGGCACTTGCTTTTGCAAAGATAAAACCAGGTGAGTGCAAATTTACCGGCTTTATGTCAGAAAGCGACATCTCTATTCCAGGCATCGACACTCAAAAAGATAAAACATGGGAAGATATCTTACGGCAATGGGATACAAAGCTGAACATTCTTGCAAAAGAATTTATGGAAGGTCTGGCTGAAGCAGCGCCTGAAGATGCGGAAAACACATGCAGGACATGCTCTCTTCAGCCATTATGCAGGATTTATGACGCTAGGTGATAAAGAAATAAGAAAACGTGCGCTTGATCCAGGACAATCATTTATTGTCCAGGCTCCTGCAGGCTCCGGAAAGACTGAGCTGCTTGTGCAGAGGTTTTTGCGTCTCCTTTCGATTGTAAAAAAACCAGAAGAAATTCTCTGCATCACGTTCACGAGAAAAGCTGCACAGGAGATGCGCACCCGCGTCCTAAATGCTCTGGATCGCGCCGAAAAAGGAATGATCCCAGAAACTCCTCATGAAACAGAGACATTAACCCTTGCAAAAAACGCAATGGAAAAAAATAGGGAGCTGCACTGGGATGTATTGGAAAATCCTTCCAGACTGAAGATACAGACCATTGACAGCCTTTGCAGCTTTCTCACACGGCATATGCCTTTTTTAAGCGGCTTTGGCGACCAGATGGCAATTGCAAAAGATGCTGAACTACTCTACACAAAGGCTACGCGGGCAACCCTTGAAATGGTAAATGAGCCAGGGCCTTATAGCAATGTTATAGCAAACGCACTTTGCCATTTGGACAATTCTCCCCAATTACTTGAACG
Source organism: Deltaproteobacteria bacterium (assembly GCA_020053185.1). Classification (GTDB taxonomy): domain Bacteria; phylum Desulfobacterota; class Desulfomonilia; order UBA1062; family UBA1062; genus JAGVNP01. The sequence continues at coordinate 3,160 of JAGVNP010000328.1, forward strand.
CTTGCTTGTATCCATGCTTAAGCGACGCGATCAATGGCTGAATTATACCCATAAAGATGCAAAAGACAGATCTTTGCTTGAAAGCAATATCTCTAAGGCTGCCATCTCTCACCTTGAAAAGCTGAAAAAGAGTTTTCCTGAAAACCTGAAAATCAGTCTTGTGCAGGTTGCATCATTTGCTGCAAAAAATGTTGATGAGAACTCAAAGATATCTTTGCTAAAAGATATGACTGATCTTCCTGCAGAAAATACCGATGCTCTTTGCCTCTGGGAGGGAATCGCTGAACTCTTGCTTATAAAAGACAAGCCTCAAGCAAGGTCGTCAAATGGAATTAACAAAACCATTGGTTTCCCTTCAGATAAAAAAGAACCATATGCATCCATGCGAAAAACCATGCAGACGCTTGTGGAGGATCTTGCCAATTACCAGGATCTTATCGAATTGCTTGATCAGACGCGCAAGCTCCCTGATGCCACTTATGAAGATTCTCAGTGGGAGATTTTAGACAGTCTTCTTCACACTCTAAAACTCGCTGCATCCCATCTTTTGCTTGTGTTTGAAGAACATACCGAGGTGGACTTTATCGAGGTTGCACAAGCTGCTCTCAATGCTCTTGGCACAGACGAAACACCCACTGACCTGCTTTTGCGGCTGGATTATCTCATACAGCACATTCTTGTGGATGAATTTCAGGACACCTCCTTTACACAATTCAATCTGCTCAAAAAACTTATTGCCGGATGGATGCCGGGTGATGGAAAAACCTTATTTCTTGTGGGAGATCCCATGCAGTCTATCTACCGCTTCAGAGAAGCGCAGGTCGGCTTGTTTCTTCGTACAACAAAAAATGGGGAAATAAACAGCATCGCCCTGGAGCCCCTTGATTTGAGCGCTAATTTCAGATCTCAGTCAGGAATCGTAGACTGGGTAAATGCGACATTTTCAGATGTGTTTTTACAAAACGATAACAGCACCATAGGCGCAGTGCACTATGCCCCGATGCAAGCAACAAAAGAATACGAGCGCTCTCCAGTCATAATCCATCCTTATATTCAAAAGGCAGATGAAGCAGAAGCTGAGGATGTACTCAATATAATTACGCAATGCATAAAAAATTATCCGGAAGAGCGCATTGCTGTGCTTGTCCGTTCAAGGGATCACATCGCAAAAATCCTAACCAAACTCAGAGACAAAAAGATCACATTCAAGGCAGAAGAGATCGAAGAACTCAGCAAAAAACCTGTTGTCCAGGAACTCTTTGCTCTTACAAGGGCTTTATTCCACCTTGGGGATTCCATTGCATGGCTTTCTGTTTTGAGGGCGCGCTGGTGCGGGCTTATGCTCAATGATCTCTATATCCTGTGCCGTGATGCACATTCTCCAATCCGTGCGTTGCTGCATGATGCTTCCAGGATTGAAAAGCTCAGTGATGATGCAAAAACAAGACTACAAAGGATAGTACCGGTTCTGGACAAGGCTTTTGCGCACATTTCAAGGCGGCCCTTGAGGGATCAGGTGAGCGCATGCTGGATTGCATTAGCTGGGCCTAGCTGCATTGCTGATGAGGAGCTTCCCGATGCAGAGGCCTTCTTCTCATTGCTTGATTCCATTGACTCAGGCTCTATGCCGGATTCCATGGAAGCTCTTTATGATATGCTCTCAGGCCTCTATGCAAAGGCTGATCCTTATACTGTGCAGCCCATAGAGGTCATGACCATACACAAGGCTAAAGGTCTGGAATTTGACACTGTGATCCTCCCAGGCCTTGGAAAACGAACAAAGGGCATTGAAAAACCTCTTGTCAGGTGGATAGAGCATCCTGACTATGGGGTACTTCTTGCACCTGTTGAGCGCAAGGGTTCTCAGGATAAAGACCGGACCTATCGCTATATAAAAATGCTCGAAGATGAAATGGATGATCAGGAAGAACGGCGGGTCTTATATGTTGCATGCACGAGAGCTAAAAAACAGCTCCATTTGCTGGGACATGCAGAGCCGGACAAAAAACCTTCGAAAGATGCTCTACTCTCTTTTCTATGGGAAAAGCTGAAAGACCAATTTGAACAGATCCAGGAGCATTCTACATCTGAAGAGGCAGCAGTCCAGAAATCACATCGAAAAATTACCCGAATCCCCAAAGACTGGCAGATGATATCAATTCCTTCCAGGGTGGCGAGTCATGGCATTGAAAAAATAATTCCTTCTGACCTTGGAAAAACCGAGTATGTAGAGTGGCTGGGAGAACCTGACCGTTTTATCGGCACTGCAGTGCACAGGCTATTTGAGCGTATCTGCATCGAGGGAATACATGAATGGGATAAAAACC
>JAGVNP010000293.1 GCA_020053185.1 Deltaproteobacteria bacterium
AATAGATGCCCCGACAATTTCCTCAGTGAGTTTTCCTTCCATCACCACAGGATCTACCCAGCGGGAAAGCGTATTTTTGGCAAGAACGACATCCTTTGCCTGGACTGCAAGTCCTTGGCACAAGAGGATCATGAGCACGGAGAAAATCCTCCCCATGCATAGGATTCCTTTTCCTGTTCTCATTTTCCCTCCCTTTTGCAAGAAATAATACTCTATCTTTTTAAAATGTAAATATCGGGATATTTATGAAAGACATTAACCTATAAATGAAAAAGGGGCTCACTAAAGGCGAGCCCCTTTTTCTGATCTGAATGATTCTATCTATTATTTGTATTTTTTGCCTATCTCAGGTATGAGTCTCGTGATATTGATCGCTTCAAGATTCCCTACCCGGATCTTCAATGGATCATCCTGATATTTCACGTATTTGACCTCATCCCCTTTATTGTAATTTGGAATATGAAAAAATTCCAGGAAAAGCTCATAGTGGCCTTTAGGGATTGCCCCAATGTTCCAATCCTGCCAGAGATAGCCGTATGTGCCAGGCTCACTTTCCGGCTTAGATATATAGTTTACATCATCAATAAGACCCAGAGTAATCTTGATCTTGTCTTCTGCGCCTGGAGGAAGGATGGTACGCGTCATAAATGTTCCGAACGGACCGGTGATAAGCCTCCAATCGTCAAAGCCAGGTTTCCAATTCCTCTCGCAGTCAGTCATCTTGCCATCGACCAGACATCCTTGGGGATTTTCTGAGTTATATATCCATCCGCCTGATGCGTTCTTGTTGTTATCAGTTCCAAATCTGATGGTCACTGAAGATGCGATCTTATCCAGCCTGAAAGGGACATCAATAACCATAGGGATAGAGGAAAAATTTCTGTACTCAACATCATCTGCTATTGCACGGCCAATCTTCATGCCTCCAGGACCCTTTACATACTGTTCTGTCCTCTTATATAATCTAACAGGCCCGATCTTATATGCAATAACATTGGATTTTAACTGTTCCTCATTCACCCTAAGTGCTACCCCACCGAAAAGCAGTTTGGCACTGAATCTGACCTTTAAACGATCAACAAAGTTTTTCCCATTACCACCTGCGCTTTCCGGGACAGAATGGGTTACATAGTAGGTGGTATGAAGTCCATCCGGGGTAATGAGAAAGTCTTCGACAAGGTACTCTGATTCCTGATGCTCGGTCTTATAGTCATAACGCAGATAATAGGGGAGATTTGACCTGGCAGGAGGATTTGATGCAAAGTACAAAAGATAGCACCACCCTTTTTCGCCTGATGAAGGCTCGATCACCTCGATCTCAGCGCCCTTGGTAGCACCAGACGGCCATTCGTCTTTCGACGCTTTGTCCCCGGTATCATTGATCATGAACACGATCTTATCAAATGTATCAAGCTTTCCATTCCCCATCTCCGTGTTGGTGATTTTGCCTTCATTAAGTATCCAGTCACCATCTGCGGTCATTTCATCGATCTGATATCGGATCGGCTGTAATTTTCCATCGATAAAAGCATAGGCCCTCATATTAGCAACAGGGAGACCTAACAACTCTTTTGTGAGCTTTCCCTCAAGAATCACCACGTCCATCCATCGATCCGTGGTCTTTTTTGCCAAAACCTCAGCATTACTGGCTGACCATGGAATCAAAAGAAAAACTCCAAGCGCGCAAATACAATTGATTAATAATTTAATTTTTCGCAATGTTATCCCCTCCTCTTTTTTAACAATCTAATACTCAAACCCCATTTTTATTTTGAGCTTTTGCAATATTATCCCTATTCAAAATACCTGTCAATCGCTAGCCTGAAAACCGGACACTAAACTCCAAACACTAGCCTCTAGACAGCAGAAAAATCACTTATCTGAATAATCTGTGCCGTATGCCCACAACCACACCCATGACAAAACCTCCGATATGCGCCCACCATGCAATCGAGGTCTGCATGCCAATGCTTAAATACCCATTTGCGCTCTGTAGGATAAACCATCCTGCCATGAATATGACAGCAGGGATTTCTGCCACCTTAATGATAAATAACAATGGAACAATGGTCATAATCCTGGCCTTTGGATGAAATATGAGATATGCGCCCATTATTGCAGCAATGGCACCAGATGCGCCGATTACCGGGATATCCGAGTGTGCATTAAAAAAGGTGTGAGCATAAAAGGCCACAAAAATGGCAATAAAATAAAATAATATATACCTCAGGCGGCCAAATGCCTTTTCAACCCCTGGGCCAAACACATACAAAAAAAGCATATTGCCTGCAAAATGAATATAGCCTCCATGCATGAAGCCGGAAATAAAAATCTTCTTATGCAGAGCGATAAAGCTCCCTTTACCAAGGGTAAACCACCGAACTATATCAAGAGGGGCCACGCTATATAACTCAATGATCGAAGGGCCATTGATGACCTCCTCTACAAACACTATAATGTTCGCCATAATCAGGCCTATGGTAACAAACCCGATACCGCGCGTATTCGTATCCTTGACAGGAATCACTCCCCATACCCCCTATATTTAAGCCCCATACAGAAGCTTTTCCCATTTAACACATCCCTTTGCTTTTTTTCCAGCTTTATGATGGAGGAATGAATAAGATCAAAGGCATGCTGGACAAAACAATTTTAATAAAATAAAAGCCTACCCTATGGAGAGGCAATGTTTATAGAAAATTTCATCGGACAGTTTTTAAAATACAAATCAAAAGGATATCTCCAGTTCGAGCACTTTGATAATATCATTCTTCCTGAAAATCCGCCTTCCGAGAAGATCGAGCTATATGTGCACATACCTTTCTGCAGGGAGCTGTGTCCTTACTGCACGTTTCACAGCTTCCGTTTTAATGAAGGTGCTGCACGGCAATATTTCAAGGCATTAAGACAAGAACTCAAGATCTACAAAGACCTGGGTTATCAGTTCGGTGGGGCATATATTGGCGGTGGAACACCCACCATCCTGATGGATGAGCTCATTGAGACCATAAGCCTGATAAACAATCTGTTTTCCCCTGAGGATATCTCGGTGGAGACAAACCCTGACCACATAAAGAAAAACGAGCTGATGCGTCTGGCTGACATGGGTGTGAACAGAGTTTCTGTAGGTGTTCAGAGCTTTGATGATGAGATCGGAAGAG
>JAGVNP010000119.1 GCA_020053185.1 Deltaproteobacteria bacterium
TACGTCTTTTTAAAGCAAACTGATCAAAAAGGAGGATATATGAAAAGCATAAAGGGCACAAAAACAGAGAAGAATCTTCTGGCCTCATTCGCCGGCGAATCACAGGCGCGAAACCGCTACACCTATTTTGCATCACAGGCCAAAAAGGACGGATTTGAGCAGATCTCTGCAATATTTTTAGAGACTGCTGACAACGAAAAGGAGCATGCAAAAAAGTTTTTTAAATTTCTGGAAGGCGGAGAGGTGGAGATAACTGCAAGCTATCCTGCAGGCATTATTGGGGATACTGCGGCCAATCTGGAAGCTGCTGCTGCAGGTGAGCACCTTGAGTGGACAAAACTCTACAAGGAGGCAGCAGCTATCGCAAAGAAAGAAGGCTTTGATGAGATCGCTACGATTTTTAAAGAGATCTCAGAGGTGGAAGAGCAGCACGAGATGCGCTACCGTAAACTCCTCAAAAATATAAAAGAAGGAACGGTATTCAAAAAAGATGTTGTTGTAAAATGGAAATGCCGCAATTGCGGGTATGTGCATGAAGGCAAAGAAGCTCCAAAGACATGCCCTGCCTGCGCCCATCCACAATCATACTATGAGATCAAGGAAGAGAATTACTAGGTCATGGATCAATCATCTGACCTACTGGATGCACTCATACAACACGAAAAAAACGTGAGCGACCTCTACAAGTCATACGCAGAAAGGATTGAACTTCTTGCCGGATTTTGGAATAGCCTGTCACGGGAAGAGCTTCAGCATGCACAATGGATACAGAGGCTTGGTCAAAAAATACAGGACCAAGACGTATTTCTGAACAAGAAAAGAATCTCCCTCCAGGCAGTACAGACTTCCATGCGTTTCATAAACGCACAAATAGTTCGGACGAAAAGAGAAAACCTTACTGCAATACAGATGTTATCAACTGCGTTGGATATTGAGAAAGCCATGATTGAAAAAAGTTTTTTTGACTTATTCGAGGGAGATTCTCCTGAGATAAAAAACACTCTATCTGCATTAGCTACTGAAACAAAGAAGCACATCGAGAAAATCCAGGCCATGTGGATGAAATACAGATGAGTTAAGGGGGATTTTATGGAAGATAAGAAAGCGCTTGCCGCACCATGCGGCCTTTACTGCGGGGTGTGCGGTATATATATAGCGCACAAAGAAAATAATGAAAAATTCAAAGAACGGCTCACCGCGGTCTATGGTGTTAGCATTGACCAAATAAGATGCAAAGGCTGCCTTTCTGATGATGTGTTTTTCTACTGCAAAACCTGCCCGATCAAGGACTGCACCAAAGAAAAGGGTATTGAGGGTTGCCATCAGTGCAAGGATTTCCCCTGCAAAATCATTGATGCGTTCCCACTGCCTGTTGGCAAAAAGGTGATCATGCGCGCTGTTCCGCTCTGGAAAAAAGTCGGAACCGAAAAATGGATGGAGGAAGAAGAGAAGCGCTACACCTGCCCAAAATGCGGATATGCGCTTTTCAGGGGCGCCAAGAGGTGTAGAAACTGCAAAGAGCCAGTTGATCTGGATTAGTATTTACTCCGCCAGATACGGCTGAAAACCGTTTCACGTTTGGAAAATTCAACAGGGTGAATTAAATATTCCCCTCACCTTAATCCTCTCCCCACTGGGGAGAGGGAGGGGTGAGGGGGAAGAACTTTTAAGATGAAATACTAATAAACAATTCACAGGAGAAACCCATGAAGGTAAAAACCGAAAAATCCGGCAAGGTGTTTACAGTAATCATAAACCGTTCTGATGTCAGAAATGCAGTAGATCGCGAGACTGCTCAGGCCCTATCAGATGCATTCACGTCTTTTGAAAAAGATGATTCCCTGTGCGTTGCTGTGCTCTGTGGCGAAGGCGGAAATTTCTGTGCAGGAGCTGATCTCAAGGCTGTGGCAGAGAAAAAACCAAATCGGGTTGAAGTTGATGGCGACGGGCCGATGGGGCCTTCACGCATGCTGCTTTCAAAACCTGTGATTGCTGCAGTATCAGGCTATGCAGTTGCAGGAGGATTAGAGCTTGCCATCTGGTGCGATCTGCGCGTGGTGGAAAAAGATGCCATATTCGGGGTATTCTGCAGAAGATGGGGCGTTCCGCTCATTGACGGCGGCACTGTGAGGCTTGCCCGCCTGATCGGTGCAAGCAGGGCGCTTGATATGATACTCACAGGAAGACCAGTTAGTGCAGATGAGGCGTTTCAGATTGGCCTTGCAAACAGGGTGGTTGAAACCGGCTTTGCACGGCAAGAAGCAGAAAGGCTTGCTTCCCAGATTGCCGAATTTCCGCAAAGTTGTATGCAGCACGACCGTTTGTCCATGTATGAGGGCTTAAGTTTGAGCTTTGATGAAGCAATGAAGAACGAATTTCAACACGGACTAAAAGTCATTGCAAGCAATGAAACCTTAGAAGGTGCTCAGCGTTTTAAAAACGGCGCAGGCCGTCACGGAAAGTTTTAATCCCCTCGGGTTAATTCCTCGAAGCTTACTTTAAAAGAAATGATATGAGCCAATTGCAAAAGTCGTCATTCCCATGAAGATGGGAATTCAGAGTGATGTATAACTCTAATTGAAAATACTAGATTCCCGCCTCCGCGGGAATGACAAATAATTCTCTTTTTCATACTTTTGCAATTGGCTCGTATGTAAAACCTTTAGCTATATTGACGAAGTATCCGGAAGCCAGGAGTCTTCAGTCCAGAAAAATCTGTAAGAATCTTCTCTTCTGGCTCCTGAATTCTGTATTCTGTCTTCTGATACCTCGCAGCTTGCTGCTGGGTAGTTCATAAAGAGGGCATAAAAAAACAGCCGCAAGTTCTTTGCGGCTGTTTTTGTTCATACACCTGAAAGGCTAAGTCTTACACAATTCCGTATGCGAGCATGGCCTTTGCAACCTTTGTGAACCCGGCAATGTTCGCGCCTGTCACATAGTCGCCTTTGCGGCCGTATTCTTCAGCTGTTTCCACACATGCCTTGTGTATGCTCTTCATGATGAGGTGAAGTCTGCTGTCAACTTCTTCCCTTGTCCACGAAAGCTTCTGGCTGTTCTGGCTCATCTCAAGACCTGATGTTGCCACACCGCCTGCATTGGCTGCTTTGCCAGGCCCGTAGAGCACATTGTTTTCCTGGAATATTTTTACTGCTTCTGGAGAAGAAGGCATGTTGGCTCCTTCTGCAACACAAATGCATCCATTTTTCACCAAAGCAGCAGCGTTCTTGCCATTAATCTCATTCTGTGTAGCACATGGCAGAGCGATATCTATTTTGATTCCCTGTTCGCGAATCACATCCCAGGCGCTCTTACCTTCATAACATGCAGCCTTGAACTTATCCGCATACTCGCTGATCCGGCCACGCTTAACATTCTTCAGATCTAAAACAAAGTCGAGCTTCTTTGGATCAATGCCTTTTTCATCCATAATGGTTGCATTCGAGTCGCACAGGGTAATGACCTTGCCGCCCAGCTGGTTGACTTTTTCCACTGCATACTGCGCTACATTTCCAGAGCCGCTTATTGCCACGATCTTGCCCTTGAAATCAAGCTTTCTGGTAGCGAGCATCTCTGCTGCAAAATACACGCATCCGTAGCCGGTTGCCTCAGGACGAACAAGGCTGCCGCCATACTCAAGCGCTTTTCCTGTGAGCACGCCAGTGTGCTCATTACGGATCTTTTTATAATATCCGAACATATAACCGATCTCTCTGCCGCCTACACCGATATCTCCTGCAGGAACATCCGTCTCTGGGCCAATATGTCTAAAGAGTTCTCTGGTGAATGCCTGGCAGAAGCGCATGACCTCGCCATCTGACTTTCCCTTGGGATCGAAATCAGATCCGCCCTTGCTCCCGCCCATTGGAAGGGTGGTGAGAGAATTCTTGAAGATCTGCTCAAAACCAAGGAACTTGATGATCCCGAGATTTACTGAAGAATGAAAACGAAGTCCTCCTTTGAATGGGCCAATTGCGTTGTTGAACTGAACCCTGAAACCCCTGTTGACCCTGACATTTCCCTTGTCGTCTACCCATGGCACCCTGAACATAATTGTCCGCTCAGGCTCCACGATACGCTCGTAGATGTTGGCCTTTACAAATTCGGGATGCCTCTTTGTTGTGGGCTCCAGAGTCTCCATGACCTCTTCTACAGCCTGATGAAACTCCGGCTGATCAGGATCGGTCTGTTTTACCTTTGCAATCACGTCTTTGATCACTGACATAACTACTCCCCCTAAAAGTTTTTATTTTTCATGCATGTTTTTTCATA
>JAGVNP010000139.1 GCA_020053185.1 Deltaproteobacteria bacterium
AGGATGCAGCAGGACAGGAAAGCTCTTTGCCTACATGCATGAAAACGCAAAACCAGACATAATGACCATGGCAAAGGCGCTCGCAAACGGATTCCCGATAGGTGCAATGATTGCAAAGCCAGAGATAGCATCTGCATTTGAACCAGGGAATCATGCATCTACCTTTGGTGGCAATCCCCTTGCAATGGCAGCAGGCATTGCCACATTAAAAACCATGCTAGATGATGACATTCCAGGAGCGAGCGCAAAGAACGGCGCTTATTTGATGAAGCTCCTTAATGAATTGAAGAAGACCCATTCCTGCATCACAGATGTGCGGGGAAAAGGGCTTATGGTAGGGGTCGAGTTTGATAAGGATATTCCTTTCATGGCCAAAGACGGGATAAAGAAGGGAATTCTGCTCAATGTCATAAAAGATCACATATTGAGGATTGCGCCTCCGCTCATTATCACCACAAAGGAGATTGACCTCGCAGTTGAGAAAATAGATAATATATTAAAAGACAAGGGGATATAATACTTTGAAAAAGAGGGATTTTCTTTCTATCTCAGACTTAAGTATGGGAGAGATCTCAACTCTCTTTGAGCGAGCCCGTGCATTTAAAAAAGGAAATATCACCAAATCGCTCGAAGGAAAGAGCGTGGTGCTTATATTCGAAAAAGCATCTACCAGGACAAGGCTCTCTTTTGAAGTAGGGATCTCCGCGCTTGGCGGGCATCCTGTTATCTTAAGCACAGAAACATCACAGATGGGCAGGGGCGAGCCTATAAAAGATACTGCACGGATTCTCTCAGGCTACTGTGACGGAATAGTCTTGCGGACATATGAGCATTTCAGGATAGAGGAGCTTGCGCAGTGGGCAAGTGTGCCTGTGATAAATGCGCTTACCGACCTTCTTCATCCATGCCAGGTTCTGTCTGACTGTTTTACCCTTCAGGAGCAACTCGGTTCCATCAAAGGAAAAAAGATCGCATGGATAGGCGATGGAAACAATATGGCAAATTCGTGGATAGATGCAGCAGGCCTTTTTGGATTTGAACTTATGCTCGCATGTCCAAAAGGTTATGACCCTGACAATGAATTGCTTAAAAAGGCTCTTAAAAAAGGCTCCAGTATAAAGATAGTGCGTGATGCAAAGCTGGCAGCAAAGGATGCCATTGCAATAAACACCGATGTGTGGGCAAGCATGGGATGGGAAGCTGAAAAAGAGGTGCGCAAAAAGGCATTTGCCAATTTCCAGGTTGATCAAAACCTCATGAAGCTCGCATCCTCTAATGCAGTATTCATGCACTGTCTGCCTGCATACAGGGGCCTGGAAGTAAGCGATGACGTGTTGGAAGGAAAACAGTCAATTGTATGGGAACAGGCAAAGAACAGGCTCTATGTACAGGAAGCCATCTTAGAATTTCTGATAGGAAAGAAAGGTTAATTTTATGAGCAATAAAAGCAATAAGAAAGTTGTACTCGCATATTCCGGAGGACTCGATACTTCGGTAATCCTCAAATGGCTACAGGATAAATTCGGTTACGAAGTCATCTGCTATGCTGCTGATCTTGGCCAGGCCGAAGAGCTTGATGGTCTAAAAGAAAAAGCTATAAAAACCGGGGCATCAAAGATCTATATCGATGATGTGCGGGAAGAATTTGTAAAAGACTATATATTCCCTGCATTCAGGGCAGATGCGGCATATGAAGGCATCTATTTGCTTGGCACTTCCATTGCGCGGCCGCTTATTGCAAAGAAGCTCATCGAGATCGCGCGGAAAGAAGGAGCTAATGCAGTTGCGCATGGCGCAACCGGAAAGGGCAATGACCAGGTGCGGTTCGAACTCACGTTCTGGGCAATGGAGCCAAACATAAAAATCATTGCACCGTGGAAAATGGCTGAATGGGATTTGCGGTCCAGAGATAAAATGATCGACTATGCAAAAAAGCACGGGATCGATGTGCCTGTCACAAAGGCAAAACCATACAGCATGGACAGGAATCTCCTCCACATCAGCTATGAGGGCGGGATACTTGAAGACACGTGGAATGCGCCTAGCGAAGACATGTTCCTGCTCACCTGCTCGCCTGAAAAAGCACCGGACAAGCCAACTGAGATAATGATCTCATTCAAAGACGGCGATCCTGTTGCAATTGACGGCAAAAAACTCTCGCCAGCAACATTGCTTGCAGAGCTTAATACAGTAGCAGGTAAGAACGGTATCGGCAGGGTGGATATTGTGGAGAACCGTTATGTCGGCATGAAATCGCGTGGCGTGTATGAGACTCCCGGAGGCACTGTGCTCAAAGCAGCGCACAGGGCAATCGAACAGATCACCATGGACAGAGAGGTAATGCACTTGCGGGATGAGCTTATGCCAAAGTATGCATCAATGGTCTATTATGGCTACTGGTTTGCGCCGGAGCGGATCGCGCTGCAAAAGCTGATCGATGAATCCCAGAAAGGCGTAACCGGTGATGTCAGGGTAAAACTCTATAAAGGAAACTGCATTATCACAGGAAAACGCTCTCCTGTGTCATTGTATGACCCGGAGCTTGCCACATTCGGAGAAGACGAGATCTATGACCAGACAGATGCAAAAGGGTTCATCAAGCTCAATGCATTAAGGCTGAGAATGAGAGCAATAAAAGGATTAGGTGTTAA
>JAGVNP010000265.1 GCA_020053185.1 Deltaproteobacteria bacterium
CTGAGCAGCATTGATCCTGACAAAGTAGCATTTATCTTTGTTAACTCTGATGGATCTGATGAAAAAATCACAATGCGCGATCTGTATGAAAACTCCAACAGGATGGCAAGAATTCTAGTCGCGAGCAAGATAGGAAAAGGCGATGCTTTTTCCGTTATTATGAGAAATCATCCTGAATTTCTGTATGCTATATTTGCTGCTCTTACTATCGGAGCTATCGCAGTTCCGATTGATCCGCGCTCCAAAGGGGAAAAACTTGCATATCAGATAAAAAATTCCAATTCAAAAGGCATTCTCGTTTCCGGGGAATTCTTGGGTAGCATAACAGAAATCGCCGGCGATATTAAGAATATCCCTGTGATAGGGGTGGTCTACAGAAATCATCACAATGTGGCTGTTTCTAAAGATTATCCAAACTTAAACAAAATCCTTAAAGAACAAGGCTCGGATCTCCCGGAAGAGACTCTTGCGCTGGATTTAAAACAGCCGTGCCAGATCATATATACATCAGGAACCACAGGCGATCCCAAAGGCGTTGTGCTCAAAGCAGACAGATACATGATGTATGGAATGCTCGCTGCTTTGTGGGGATATCAGAAGGATGATATCCCATACACAGGACTTTCCCTCACACACGGAAATGCACAGGCTGTTACAACGTTTCCATCACTGGCATCAGGCATCACCGCTGTCATCAGCGAAAAATTCACAAAAAGCAGAATATGGGACATCTGCAGAAAGTATGGATGCACCACATTTTCTCTGCTTGGCGGCATGATGATGGGCATATACAGCGAACCAAAAAAATATAACGACGGGGAGAATCCTGTACGAATAGTAATAAGCGCAGGAACACCTATTGCCATATGGAAAGAGTTCGAAGAGCGTTTCAATTTAAAGATCTATGAATGGTATGGAGCTGTTGAAGGCGGATTTGCGCACAATCTTCCGGGAGTAGGCCCGAGAGGATCATTCGGCAAGCCGCCTGAAGGCATCTATGAGATGAGAGTAGTTCGCGAAGATGATTCAGACTGCGCTCCCGGCGAAGTAGGAGAGCTGATATTCAGGCCTTCCCAGGGAAAGGCAGAAGTTGAATACCACGGAAACAAAAAAGCCTCTGAAGAAAAAACACGCGGCGGCTGGCAGAGAACAGGCGACATGTGCCACAAGGATGAGAACGGATGGTTTTATTTTGATTTCAGAAAGGGCGGCGGACTCAGGCGCCACGGCGATTTTATCCAGCCGGAATACATTGAAAAAATTCTGGGAGAGCAGCCTGAAATCACAGATGTATGCGTGTACGGTATTCCTGCGGAATCCGGTGCTCCAGGAGAAAGCGATATTGTTGCCGCAGTAGTTCCTCCTGTAGGGGTAGATATAGATCCTCAAAAGATATTCAATGTGCTTGTTGAAAAACTGGAGTCTAATGCCGTACCTTCCTATATCCAGATCGTAGACGAAATACCAAAGAGTGCCTCAGAAAAAAATCTCGATAGACTTTTAAAAGACGCATTTAGCAAAAAAGCAAAGAATGTATTTGTACGGCTTCAAAAAACTCCGGAGCCAAAAAGGAGGTAACTTATGGGTTTGTCAGAGAGAAAATTCGGATTTTTGAGTGACCCGCCAGTAGCGGGTGCACCCTTCTCCATAGATTTAGATGAATCTAAATGTATTGGATGCGGAATCTGTGTCAGGCAATGTCCGTGTCAGGTAATCGGGCTGGTGGAAAAAGAACCGTCAAAAGATCAGATTCCAGCTTGCCAGTTTGCCTGCCCGACAGGAGTAGACATAAGAAAGTATATGGATGTGCTGGAAAAAGGCGGATCTATCGAGGATGCTTGGCACATCATTACTGAAAAAAATCCCATGCCTGCCATTACCGGAAGGGTATGCCCTCACCTGTGTGAGACAGAGTGTAATAGAAACTATCTTGATTCAGCAGTAAATATTGGAGGCATCGAACGGTTTATCGGCGATCATGGAATTAAAGCCAATCTCACATTTAAAAAAACAGATAACCGTTATTCAGAAAAAATTGCAGTGATCGGCGCCGGGCCTTCTGGCCTTTCCTGCGCGTATCAACTCACCCGTATGGGCTATCAGGTCACTTTATTTGAGGCAAAGGATAAGATCGGCGGTATGTTGCGATACGGCATACCCGAATACCGCCTTCCGGCAGAAGTGGTGGAAAAAGAACTTCAGAAAATCATTGATCTCGGAATAACGCTTCGATGCAATACAAAAATAGGAAAAGATATTTCCCTTGATCAGATAAAAAAAGAATTCAGCGCTGTTTACATTGCGATCGGCGCACAAAAGGCAAAACAATTGGAAATAGAAGGCGCTAGCCTAAGCAATGTGTACACGGGAATCGATTTTCTCAATGCGATCGCCCGAAAAGCGAAAATTGATCTCGGCAAAAAAGTGGTGGTTATTGGCGGCGGGGATACTGCTATAGATGCTGCGCGCGTTGCCAAAAGACTGGGCGCAGATGTCACAATCGTATATCGCCGTTCCATTAAAGAAATGCCTGCACTTTCATCCGAGATTGAAGAAGCTCAAAAAGAAGGTGTTGTAATAGAACTTTTATCTGCACCAGTAAAAATCAATACTGATGCTAATAACAAAGCAACATCGCTCACCTGCATCAAAATGGAACTGGGTGATGCTGATGAATCAGGACGAAAAACGCCAAAACCCGTCAAGGAAACTGACTATACTATTCAACTCACTTCTCTTATTTCAGCAGTAAGCCAGGCAGCAGATGCAGAAGGGGTGGAAGCCATCATTAATAACAAGGGGTGGATCTCTGCTGATGAGCAGCATAAACTCAATGAAAAAGGCTTATTCGCAGGAGGAGATATAACCCAGGACATCGGACTGGTTAGCCAGGCAATCGGATCAGGACGTATTGCTGCAGAATCAATCGATGCATCATTGAGAAACAAGCAGTTGAATACAAGCAAGCCGACCGAGATATCTTACAAAGATATTCCACTTAAAATCATGAGGATCAAAGAGATCGAAAAAAATGAGAGCCCATTATTACCAGTGAAAGAACGGCTCTCTGATACAAAAACCGAGGTAAACCTCGCCTTGCAGGAAGGAGCGTTTCGCGCTGAATTTGCAAGATGTCTGCACTGCGGGAGAGACAAGCCTGAGCTTACCGGTCTGGAATATTTCGGAAAAATATGCATTGCCTGTCATAACTGTGCGGCAATCTGTCCTCAAGATGCCTTGATCTTCCCTAACTATTACAAGGTAGACAAAGGACGATGGACAACCGAATTCGATATTCCGCCTGCAGGAGGAGGCTTCCCTAATCCGTTTAATGCAGATACTGCTCCAGACTTTAAGGATCTGGCACCAAAATTAAATGATGTGGAAAAGGTTGTCTATACACGCCGTTCTGTTCGGGTGTACAAAAAAGATCAAGTTCCAAAGGAATTGATACACCGGGTTCTTGAAGCAGGAAGATTCGCGCCTTCTGCAGGAAATTCCCAGCCATGGCAGTTCCTTGTGGTCCAGGACAAAAAGAAGCTGGACGAACTGGGAGTCGCGTGCAGAAAAACATTGGGGCTGGTAACAAAAATTTATCAGGGCAAAGGTTTCTTAAGAAAATTGCTGAAAGGCTCTCTGGCATTTTTAAAACCAAATTCCGCTGATCAACGGCCAATGGTTGCGATCCAGGCTCTTCTGACTCCAAAATTCGGAGATAAAGAACTTGATCTGTTCTTCGGAGCATCCACAGTAATATTTGTTCTCGCCAACCGTCTCGGCATATCCGATACTTCGATCAACGTAGGGATCTGCTGTCAGAATATGGTATTAACAGCCCATTCCCTGGGGCTTGGCACCTGCTACGTGGGATTTGCCGCAGAACCCATGAATCTCAGCTCCGGCTTAAGAAAAAACTTTGGCATACAATGGCCGTACGATCGCGTGGCTACGGCAATCGCCATTGGATACCCGGCAATACAGGTTGATAATGCAGTAGAGCGGGAGTTCCCAAGGATCAGATGGATGGAGTAATGAAAGGTTTAAGGTTAAAGGCTTAAGGTTATAGGAAAATTATGAATTACGACTTATGGATTACGAATTGTGATTCACGAAGAACCTCACGCCTTGCACCTTGCACCCTATACCTCTTATCCTTCAAGCAGAGAATCCCAATGAACCAAATAAATGAAACAAACTAACCAAACACCATTAGAAGGAGGAAATTTAAATGAATGATGTGTACGTAGTTGGCATTGGAATGATCCGGTTTAACAAATATCCGGATAAGACAGTACGGGGCATGGCAGCAGAGGCAATCGATCTTGTTTTAAAAGACGCTGCATTGAAAAAAGAAGATCTCCAGGCAGCCTATGTTTCCAATACCTTCTGGGGCATGTATTCAA
>JAGVNP010000332.1 GCA_020053185.1 Deltaproteobacteria bacterium
CTGTTTATTTTTAATATCCATCCAGCCTGTGATGAACATGGCTTTTGAAGAGAATATGGACATATGCAAAGCTTTCATGATCTCTTCATGTTGCCTGTACGCATGATGCAATTCAATCAGGCTCTTTTCCATTTTATCTTTGAGCGTCTTCAGATATGCATCAAGAATCTCAACCCTGCGATTCAATGTGGCTTGCCGGTTTTTCAAATCCTCAGCAGATGTGTCGATCAAATCATCAGTCTTGTCTGTAAATCCATATTGCCGCAAGAATTGAAGCGCATCAGGCATATCGGAAGCCATACCCGCAGCAAGCACATATATGCCTGACCTTGCTATCATAAATTTTTCCTGGGCTGGCACATCCCACTCAGTGTTTTCCACAGTACCAAAGATCTTTTTTATAAGCCGTGAAGCCTTGATCGATATTGGACTAACACCCATCTGAGAGAGCGCATCATTGTATGCGATGTGCTCCGAGATGATACCTGATCTTTCCTGGAGCTTGGAGCGCAGCCGCTGAACACGATCTACAGTATGTTTAATCTTTGATGCAACTGACACATCCCGATGAATGTCGCGCATCTTTTCCGGCCAGTGCACATTAATTCTAGGCGTCATTGCGAACGAATGTGAAGCAATCCCAGGAGGACAGATTGCCACGTCGCTTCGCTCCTCGCAATGACATGGTTGCGGTTTGGCATCATCTACACTGACATGACCGGGCTCGATCTTCAGCGCATTCATCACAGACTCGATGTTTGCGATGATCTCTCTTGTCTTTGCTTCCTCTTCCTTAATGCTCGCATCCGCCGATGCATCGCTCACTTCTTTCTGTGAGCGGAAAAGATGGATTATGCCAAGCCTGCCAAGCTCAAAATAGACATCGCGGTAAAATATCTTTTCTAACGCAATGGTCACTTTTCTGATGTCTGTTTTTACAAACATCTCATGCCTCACATATGAGCCTTCCGCTCAAATCATCAAACGCCACATTAAATCTCTTTGCCTCGATAATGCAGAACATGTTTCTGATCTGATAAAACAGCAGCCACAAATAAGCGACCACACAATGTATGGAGTAAAAATCCCTGTGGAACATGGATGAAACCCAGGAAAAAAAACTCTGCTCAAGGTGATGTTCTATATCAGACGCAGAAGGTGTCATGCCGGTTTTGCGTATCTGATCAATGCGGATGTTCAATGCCTCTCCCACGATTCTGACTTGCGCCAATGCCTGTTTACCGAACAGATCATAAATTTCTTCAAAATATGATTTTATTTTTTCATCGCTCCAGAGATAATTTTCCTTAAGCCGCCATTGCCAGATCATGCCCATTACGGCAAGTCTCCTGGCTGCAAATTCCTGAAATATCTTTTTTGCATCACTCTGTAGTGATATTGACGCATCATAAAGATTTTTTGCTGTGCACATGTCTATCTTGATCTCGATGCGCTCATAGCTTGAAGTATCTTTAAGCGCATCTTCCAGATATGTACCTTTAAGAATCGTGTTTATATCATCAAAGGAAACCTGCTTATCCAGCAGATCTTTGGTAAGCACTGCGTATTTTCCGATATCATACCACTGCTCAAGCACCTGTTTTCCAAAAGCCTTGGCGAATAGAAGCTTTGCATTGCTCGCCTCATACATACGGAGAAAAGAGATAAAAAGCGGGCTGTATTCTTCCATTGCCTCTGCGAGCAGGATTATGCTGGCGATCTGATCCCTGAACACATTTTCTTTTGTCTGGATATAATCACCCGTACCAACGCCAAACGTCTCTTCCTTTGCCATTGAGGTGTATTCTTTGAGCGACAACAGACGGCCTCTCATGGCATATATTCTGGCATGAAGATATTGTTCGTCTGCATAGTCTTTCATAATTACCTCATGTACCGAGAAGCATGGACAGAACTTTTTGTTTTATGGTCTCATGCAGGGCTGAATCCTGTAAAATACGCTTATTATCCTTTTTCGCAGCTTCAGTTTCAGATTCAATCCGCTTTTTGGATTCTTCAATTGTCCTGGCAAGATTCTCGCTTGCTGCGGCTGTGATTGCAGAAAACTTTTTTTCCTTTTTCTCTTCAAGCATGCGTGAGTGCGCGGCTATTTTTTCTTTAGAATCTTTCTCAGCCTTGTCGATTGTTTCAGCGCACTGCTTCTCGATCTCCACGATCCTGGCGATTACATTCTCCATGCCACCTCCCCTTTTCAGGCATACAGTCTATATCGGTGAATCGTCTATAAAATATGATAGATCTGGAAGTTAATATGTCAAGCTAACAGGGCCATTCGCTGGGCAGAATATAAAGAACTACCAAATGCCAGGAATTAAGCGGTATTTGGTCTTTTGCATGTACTCCTGATATCCTTTCAGTTCCTTTATAAGTACACTTTCTTCATTTCGTATCCTGGCCGCTAAACCGGGGATCATAAACATTAAAAAAATCATCGCCCAATATGATCCTAGTGCCAGCGGGGTTAGAATAAACATAAGCGATACACCCAGATACATTGGGTGCCGGATAATAGCATACGTCCCGCTACTGACGACCTTCTGCTCCTGTTCGACTTCAATGGTATGACATGCGTAGCGATTCTCTCTCAACACAAGAAAAACCAAACCATAGCCCAGCAATATAAGAACATCTGCAACGATTACCACTAGAAAGGGAACATTTGACCACTCAAAGCGTTTGTCGAGGCCCGGAAGCAGAAAGATGAGGACAAAGTAGAGATAGAAGATTTTCATAATCAATTTTTGCTCTGTTTCCTTTTCTCTTCTCCTCATTCTGCGTTCCAGCAGTTCAGGATCTTTTTTAAGCCAATAGATGCCACTAATAAAAATGGGGATAAGGAAGATGATCAAATACACCCATGCTTCCCAGTATACAAAGGTTCCAGCAGGCAGAAAGATCATGGCGAACATCAAAGGGATAATCACGAGAAGCCGCTCAAAAAACATTTTGGTTAATTGACTTTGTGCAAGGTGATTATTGCTCATTGTATCTCCTTACCAAGTTTACCGCTCAACAACTAATAAACGACTTGGGGCATCTGATCGAATCAGATGCCCCAATAATTATTACATGCCGTACTTTTTTATGTGTTTTTCAATATCTTTTGGTGTGTAATGCTTCTTGTACCTCTTTTCATATTCAGGACGCAGCAACATCTGGCTTTCATCTTCTAAAGATCCAACCTTTATTTTCGGCGGATGATCCAGATAGTTCAAGAAATGCATCTCATCCCCTTTTTTATAGAAAGGCAGAAAATAAAATTCCACATATAGATAATATTCCCCTTTTTTCGCGTCAGAAAAATCCCAATCCTGCCAGGCATAGCCAATGCTTCCAGGATAAGTCTCGGGCGGATACAGATATTTGTCATCATCAATCATACCCATGCGTATACCGATATTTTTCTTGATCTCAGGGGTCAGCATGGTTCTTGTCATGAATGTACCAAACTTGCCTGTAATGAGCCTCCAGTTATCCATCTCAGAACTATAGAGTTCTTCCCCATCATCCATTTTCCCATTTACAAGAAAACCTTCCGGCCGGTTTGTGGAGCTGTAGCATCTGGAACCAATAACATTAGGACCATAGTCTGTCCCAAACCTGATCACAACAGAGACTCCAATTTTCCTCGGATTATTCATGGGGACTGTAAACATAACAGGAACAGTTGATGTGTACTTGTAGTAGATAACATCCTCAACCACCCTTAAAGCCGGAATCCCTGCAATTGACACATACTGCTCGAGCCTTCTGATTAGCCTGATAGGCCCTATATTGTGCGCAATTACATTACATTTCACATTCTCTTCATTAAGATTAACCGTAATGCCAAACACCTTGAACCGAGGCCGTATCTTTAACCTGTCTACAA
>JAGVNP010000259.1 GCA_020053185.1 Deltaproteobacteria bacterium
CCTACCCGTTTAATCGCCTCAACATCAAAGACATGATCCCCTACCATGTAGCATTTTTTAAGATCAAGATTGAATTTTTTTGCAGCTTCCAGCAGCATACCTGGTGAGGGCTTGCGGCAATTGCAAACTTTTCTGTAAACCTCTACCGATCCTTCAGGATGATGCGGACAATAGTATATTGCATCAATAACTGCACCCTGGGCACTTAGCATTGATAAAAGTTGCTCGTGAATCTTTGCGAGAGTTAACTCGTCAAAATAGCCGCGCGCAACGCCTGACTGGTTGGTGATGATTATAACAGGAAAGCCTTTTTTATTGAGTGCTTTGATGGCATCTATAGCTCCTGGAAGAATCTCTATCCCCTCAGTGTCGCTCAAATAGCCTTTGTCTTTTATAACAGTATCATCCCTGTCGAGAAATACGCCTATCTTCAGCAAGAGCTTCAATCCTCTCTACGATCTTATCTATTTGAGGAACGATCATTTTTCCCTTAAGCGCATACCATGTATCATCAAGCAAACGCTTATCGAGCCTTACCATATCCTTTTCCGTTGTGACAATCAGATCTTTGCTTTTTGCTGATTGTTTGATTGCTTCAATGTCATGCCTTGTGTAGGAGTGGTGATCGCTGTATGTGAGCATTTCAACCTTTGCCGCGATTTGTTTTATCTCTTCAAAGAAAAACTCGGGCCGTGCAATACCGCAAAAGGCAACTACTGATTTATCCTTTAAGTATAACAGATCCTTTTTCTGACCATCTACCCCAACAAGGCCATCTATAACAAATGATGCACTGTCTTTATGGCCTTTTACAGATTTTGTATAAATAACAAAGTCCGCTCTTTTCAGGGATGATTTTGGTTCCCGCAGATTGCCAACAGGAAGAAGATGTTCATGCTCAATATCGCGACCAATAAGCACAATGTCCATGTCCCTGAAAATGCGGCGATGCTGAAACCCGTCATCAAGGATTATGATCTCGGCATCTAACGTTTGCTTTGCATATAATGCACCTTTTACCCTGTCTGGTGACTTGATTACCGGAACAGGAGATAGCTTTGCCATAAGAAGTGCTTCATCTCCTACATCTTCATGACTGTGATTTTTTTCAACCTTAACAGTTCCTTTTAATTTTCCTTTATATCCCCGTGTTACAATAACTGTTCTGTAACCCTTCTGGTGCAGCACTTCTGCAAGTGCAATGGTAAACGGAGTTTTTCCTGTGCCTCCGGCTTCAATATTCCCCACGCTGACAACTAAAGGCGGTACAGGATATGCTTTGAATATTCCCTTATTATAAAGATAGTTCCGTATAGAAATTACGATAAAATAGAGAACTGAAAGAGGATAGAGAAGTTTACGCATTCCCGAATTGGAGGTTATAGAGTCTTGCATAGTACCCCTGCTTTGCCAAGAGTTCGCTGTGGCTACCCACTTCAACGATCTCTCCTTTGTTCAGTGCGATTATCCGGTCAGCCCCTACGATGGTAGAAAGCCTGTGTGCAACTATAAGCGTGGTCTTTCCCACCATGAGCTTATCAAGCGCTGCCTGAACCTCGCGTTCCGACTCGGTATCAAGCGCACTGGTTGCCTCATCCAGAACAAGTATAGGAGCGTCCTTCATGATAGCCCTTGCAATACACATTCTCTGGCGCTGCCCGCCTGAAAGTTTTAAACCGCTCTGTCCAATCATGGTGTCATAGCCTTCAGGAAGCTCCATAATAAAATCATGGGCATTTGCAGCCTTGGCAGCACTTATAATCCTGTCCATATCATCGGTATGCGACCCGTATGCAATGTTCGCTTTTACTGTATCATTAAAAAGAATCATCTCCTGGGTTACAATTGCGATATTTGACCTTAAAGAAGAGACTGTTACATCCCGTATGTCTTTGCCATCTACCATGATAGCCCCTGACGTAACCTCATACAGCCTGGGCAGCAGATTTGCCAAAGTAGTTTTGCCGGAGCCCGACTCGCCTACAAATGCAATCTTCTCACCCGGAGCAGCGCGAAAAGCTACATTCTTTAGTGCATATATATCCTCACCGGCTTCATCCTTTACGCCATAGCCAAACCATACATCCTTGTATGAGATTTCCCCTTTTGCCTTACCCAACTCCACAGCTTCTGCCTTGTCCTCGATATCAGGTTTTGTATCCAGAACTTCAAACACACGCTTTGCCGCAGCAATGCCTTCCTGAACCACAATGTTCAGGTCATTGACTTTTCTGATTGGCGAGTACAGCAGAAAAAGCGCTGCCATAAATGAAAAGAAATTCCCAGGTGTTGAGGTGCCTTTAACCACGCTCGATCCTCCGTACCATATGATAAAGGCAATACCGATCCCGGCAATAAACTCCATCATAGGCGAGGAAATTGCGCGTATGGCAAGGCGTTTCATCCAGTTACGGTAGTATCTCCTGTTTTCTATTGCAAAGCGCTCTGTTTCATATTTTTCCATGTTATATGCCTTTACGATCCTTATGCCTGCAAAAGTTTCATTAAGGATCGTCATGACATCTCCCATGACCTTCATGCTCCTTGTCGAATAGTGCTTGATACGACGGCTGAACGCCATAATAGGATAGATCACAGCAGGAAATACGAACATGGCCATAAGGGCAAGCTTCCAGTCCCTATAAAAGACCACAAACACAAGTCCTCCCATGGTGAATACCTCTTTGATAAGACCGGTGATAGCTTCAGTTATGGATGCCTGTACGAGATTGACATCATTGGTCACCCTGGACATGAGA
>JAGVNP010000276.1 GCA_020053185.1 Deltaproteobacteria bacterium
CGGTCGACAAAATTGGCTCCAGATCCACCTGCGTTTTCAGGGATGCTGATATGATCATAAAATGTAGAATGAAGCCCGTCTTTGGTGATCATGTATCTGCCGTTCAGACAGTCTGAATCCAGGGTTTCGTTTTTGTATGTGTACACCATGTAATCAGGGAGCGTTGATTTGGCCGGCACATTTGCATCAAAGAACAGAACATAACACCAGCCTTCTTCTTTTGTGAGCGGATCGATCACCTTGACTTCCAGCCCGCTCGCATATCCTGACACCCAGGCCTCATTCGATACTCTGTCGCCTGTGTCATTTGCCATGAAAAGGACTTTGTCGAATGGATCAAGCTTGCCGTTTCCAAGCTCAGAATTTGGTCTTGGTCCGCTGGGCAGCACCCAGTCTCCGCTCTCTTCTGTCATCTCGTCAATTTGGAATCTTATGGGTTCGAACGAGCCATTTTTGTACGCATAGACACGTAAATTCGATATGGGCTTGCCAATAAGATCTTTTAATAATTTGGCATCCATGCACACCGGATCAACCCACCTGTTAAGAGTTTTTTTCTCAAGAACAGGCGATGCGTATGCACTGCTTAGCAAAAAAATCATTGTACAGAAAATAACTAAAATACCAATGCGAGACGTCTTCATACATCCTCCCCTTTTTTGGTAAAACAAATTATTAATATGTTACTGGTATTCAGTCCGGCTTATTATTTCATCCTGGATCAATGGATTGAGGCAAACAAAGCACACGGAAAAGCCTGCCGGCCTAACGATCAGATCTTTGTATCTCTCTGGACTCTCTTTTGCTGTCAGGAGTGTATCTCTATCTACCATGTTGCACTGCAGGTGCATACCGCCAAGATCAAAAAATGTTGTCAGAAGAGACTGAAAATTTTTCACCCCTTCCTGCCCGTGGAAAAAGTTGGGGTGAAACTCCAGATTCAAAGCAGCGCCATTAGTTATGAGGCTGTAGTCAATCTTTGCTGCGGACTTGAGAGCTGCGGTTGGCGAGGTTACGTTCATTCCCTGCGATGGCGATACCCCAACTGAGAGTGGCTCACCAGCCTTCCGCCCTGAGGGTGATGCTGAATCCGTGAGTCCAAATGCCACATGTCCGCCTGAAGAGAAAAAGCCCGGCTGATATCTTCCTCCGCGATGTGTTTTGTACTTCCTTACCTCATTACAAAAGATTTCTACGACCTTTTGTGTATACATATCTGCCTCGGGATTATCGTTTCCGAATTTTGGACATTTATGGATTAATAATTGCCTCAAGGGCTCGGTTCCTTCGAAATTATTAGATAATGCATTTACCAGGGAGCCCATGTCTACCTTTTTGTTCTTAAAGACTACATGATCAATTGCAGCGATAGAATCGCCTACCGTAGCCATACCGATCCCCTGTATGGTGGTGTAATTATATACTGCCCCTCCCCACATCATGTCCTTGCCGTCGTTTACGCAGTTTTCGGTAAGGGAAGAGATAAAAGGCAGCGGATGATGTTCTGCATGAACTTTGGCTAAAACATCCATGCCTTGAATCATATTTTTAACCAGATAAGCTGTCTGCTCGGAAAAGGCGTCTATCACATCATCAATGGAACGC
The DNA here is from genome assembly GCA_020053185.1 of Deltaproteobacteria bacterium. GTDB lineage: Bacteria > Desulfobacterota > Desulfomonilia > UBA1062 > UBA1062 > JAGVNP01. Next base: position 1,606 of record JAGVNP010000276.1, read on the forward strand.
ATCTCTTTTGGATGTTTTGTCTTCGGCCCCATCTGCTCACCCTTTAGGAAAGGTGACATAAAATTGTCCGAGAGCTTTTTGCCTTGGTTCAAGGCCAGTTCAAGACAGTATGCCATATCAAGCAAGGCAGCATTTGCAGAGTTGCAGGTCTTCCCAGGAACACCCAACTCAACGCAACCGATCACGCCATAATTGGCTGCATCTCCTGGCGCAACTCCCCATTCTATTAGGGTTGGGATAATAACATCATCATTGAATATCTGCAGATGTCCTTTGCCTGTGGCTGCAGATTGACTTACCCTCTCTAAAAATTTGGGATTTGTCTTTTTGTGAATCCTCGCGCCAAAATTAGGCTCATGCATGCAGACGTTTTCACTTGCATCAATAGCAAGGAAGGAGAGGTCATTTACAACATCATTACCTGCTGAGTCGATCCCGCCTACGATAAGATTAGTTGCGCTTTGTATACTGCAAAATCCTAAATCGCCTGCAAAATCAAAACAAGGTGCTGTGCTGTTGAGTTTGACAAAAAAACACTCGAGAAGCGTTTGAGCCTTTTCCCTGGAAAGGCGGCCTGATTTAAGATCTTTTTCATAGAGAGGATAGATATACCTGTCGATACCACCAAATGAGATGGATTTTTCATAGTCTTCGATCTGGGCAACGAGGTGGACAAGATAGATTGCCTGCAGGCCTTCCCATAGGGTCTCTGCGGGGAATTCAGGAACCTTGCGGCATATCCTGGCGATTTCACTAAGTTCATCTTTTCGTGTTTTTGCCCCCTCTTTTTTTGCGAGCTCTTCAGCCTTTGCTGCATACCTTTGGGCAAAAACAATCACTGATTGGCAGGATATCTTTGCTGCTTCGTAGAATGCCTGTTTTGCCTTTTCCTCTTCTTTTGTTTGAGCACTATATCTATCGATCTCTTCTATAATACCGCTCAGTCCAATTCGGATAACCTTTTCATGGTTTAAAAGTACATGGCCAAGGCCTGCAACCTCTGTTAGAACCATGCCGCTGCCAAGGATATTTACCCTGCTAATGAGTTCATTCGTCCAGGACTTTCTGGCATAGTCTTCCAGGGTTTTATCTGACCAGTAGGGTATTATGGTGTTTTTTATCTCTTCCAGATCTTTTGGATCAATCAGAAATGGGTTCGTTTCTCTGCTTGAGATTCCATCCAGTTCTGGCCATATTCGCCCATTACATTCAGGGTAAAATCCGCCTCCAACCTCTTTGCTGGTGGCACAACCAACAATAAGTTCATCTGGCCAGATATTCACGGTGATATGAGTGAGGATTTTTTGAAGAGCCTTTGCTTTTCTGATTATTATGGGCTCTCCTTCCGTATCTTTGAAGCTTTCTGTAAGGAATCTTGCACGCTCAACGCAGATCTGAGGAATTAAACTATTCAACCGATCCTTCATTTTTCTGGTATCAGTCAAGTCGTTCTCCCTTAGTAATAGAAAGTTTCATTAGAGATAGATTTTTTCTATAGTATCGGTATGAGTGTTTATTGTCAAGAAACACAGAAGAACTACAAGAACAGCCTAGACATTAAATCTGATGTTTAAAATATCCCCGTCCTTTACCTGGTATGTTTTTCCCTCCAGATAGAACAGGCCCTGTGATTTAAGAGTTTTTTCAGATCCGTGTGTAATAAGATCATCATAGGTAAATCTCTCTGCCCTGATGAATCCGCGAGCAAGATCAGAATGGATGGCAGCTGCTGCATCGAGTGCTGTGTCACCTTTTTCTATTGTCCATGCCCTGACTTCATCTTCGCCAACAGTAAAAAAGCTGATGTATCCCAGGAGATCATACAAACACATACTGAGCCTGTCCCGTGCCGATGCATTGATTTTCATGTCTTCCATAAACACAAGCGCATCCTCATCGCTTAGTCCGGACAACTCCATCTCAAATCTTCCTGCAAACTCAATAGTCATGTATTGCCGGGTCAGGCTGGCAAGAAGCTCCTCATTTTTTCCAAGATTGTCTTCGAATGAGTTCACGATCACGAGTATTGGCTTCATTGAGAGGAACTGAAAGCCACTGATCTGTTTTTTATCTTCTTTGGAAAGCCCTATTGAGGCAATCGGCTTTTCGTCATGCAGACACTCAAGCGCTTTTTCGATGATCTTTTTTTCATTTTCGAGAGCCGGAGTTTTCAGACCCCGCTTCAAGCTGTGCTCGATCCGCTCCATTCTGTTTTCTGCAACAATGAGATCTGAGAGGATAAGCTCGGTTTTTATCTTTTCGACATCCCTGATAGGATCTGGCTTGCCGAGTGTTTCATTGATCATGTCATCATTAAAATTTCTCACTACAAGGGCCAAGGCATCGAGGTTTTTGATCAGGCCAAGCTCTGCAGTGCTTATGCCCTTTGATTTTTCTTCCTGAAACCCGTCAAAATCAATACAGTCGATAGAAGTATATGTTGTCTTCTTGGGCTGATAGATCTGGACAAGTTTTTTAATCCTCGGGTCTAGAACCTGAATTTTTCCCACATTGGGCTCTTTTTTATTATCAAAGAGCGTCTTGGATTCTGAGCGGGTCAGCGCGGAAAATATAGTAGTCTTACCTGATTGCTTAAGTCCGATTAGTCCGATCTTCATTTAATATAATCTCCTTGATGCCGCATAGATCAAGAGATGTGTGCGGGTTTGTATGCGAAAAACTGGCAAGGGCCTTATATATTCGAAAAGCCCCTCTCGAGATCTTCGATGAG
>JAGVNP010000149.1 GCA_020053185.1 Deltaproteobacteria bacterium
ATCAATAAGCGCCTTTGCAATATCCATAGTTGTTATATGGTTCTCATTCTGCAGCTTGTCCGACAGCACAAACTCATGGAGCGTAGGAGTGGAATAGGGCAGATCAAAGATTCCAGAGAGCTTCTTCTTTATATAATTCGCATTGAGAGCTGCAATCTCAGCCACCTCTTTGAGCCCTTCAGGTCCGATGCTTAAAATATATACAAGGGCCTTGATGAGCACCGCAAGGTTTCCGGAAGCTGAGTGCACCATACCGATAGATGTTTTTGCATCCCATTTAAGCTGGTTCGAACCGTCGCTATCCTTTTCGATAGAGGGGATTGGCAGAAAGGGCGCTAAATCTTTTTTTACCAATACAGGTCCGCTGCCAGGGCCGCCGCCGCCATGCGGGCAGGCAAATGTTTTATGAAGGTTTATATGCATGCAGTCCACACCCATATCACCTGGCCGAGCAATGCCGACAAGCGCATTGAGATTTGCGCCGTCCATGTACAGATAAGATCCGTTTTCATGAAGTATCTTTGCAATCTCTTCGATCTCCTGCTCAAAGATGCCCAGGGTGTTGGGGTTTGTGATCATGAGTGCAGCCACATTTCCGTCAAGATGTTTTTTCAGGGTATTTGCTTCGAGATAGCCAGTTGGCCCTGAAGGTATCTGTATGGAGTTGAATCCTGCGATTGTGCAGGAAGCAGGGTTTGTTCCATGAGCAGTGTCAGGGATCAGAACATTAGGCCTGGTTTCGCCGCGCGCCTCAATTGCTTTTCTGATAACCAGCATACCGATAAGTTCGCCATGTGCGCCTGCTGCGCCCCAGAGGGTTGATGCATCCATGCCGCAGATTTCTTCAAGCGCTCTGCTTAGATCTGCCAGCAGGTTCAAAATATCCTTCATGGCTTTATCATTGGGATGAATGTCTTTAAGCCGCGAAGCAATCTCTTCGCAGATCTTTGGGTTGTATTTCATGGTGCATGATCCAAGCGGATATATTCCGGAATCTACGCCATAGTTGAGCCGGGATAGCCTGGTAAAATGACGCACAAGCTCAACTTCTGAGATATCTGGAATGGACAATGCGTCGACTTTATTGATGTCATCCAGAGAACAAACTTCAAACGGGCTGGGAACACCCCTGGTATTTTTGCCATTCATAGAGAGATCTTTAAGCAAAGACTCTCTGCGCTCCGGGAATTTTGTTATATCTTGTCTTTTAAGCATATGCATTCCTCAATTGTGTTTATTTCGGTTACTGTCACAAGCAAGCCGTTACGGATCTCAGGATAGTATTTTTCAATCTGTATGCCTGGGAGTATGCCGGCTTTTTCAAGTCTTTTTATCTTGCTCTCTGTTAGCCGAATAACAAACTCATTGAAAATGGGCCCGTTGAACATTGGCTTGATGTTTTTTTCTTCTAAAAGTTGTTTAAGATGACGTGCGCCTGATGCGCATTGAATCGCCACCTCACAAAGTCCATTTGGTCCCATTGCGCCTAAATATATTGCTGCACGAAGAGAGCATAGCCCCTGGTTTGAGCAGATATTTGAAGTGGCCTTTTCCCGTCTGATGTGTTGTTCTCTGGTTGAAAGCGTAAGGCAGAAAGCCTGATTGCCGGATGCATCTTTTGAAAGCCCAACGAGCCTTCCCGGCATTCTGCGAACATGATCCTTTGTGGTGCAGAAAAATCCGAGGAGCGGGCCTCCTGCATTAGGCGGATTGCCAAATGATGCTGCATCGCCGATTACCACATCAGGTGAAAACTCGCCCGGTGATTTAAGAAGGCCTAAAGATATGGCCTCTGTCACTACAATGCCCCAGAATCCAGATTTTTTTGCAATTTGTGCGATTTTTTCCATTGGTTCTATGATGCCGAAAAAGTTCGGCTGCTGCACAAAGAGGGCAGTACCTTCATCTATTATCTTAGATAGAGCTGCAAGCTTTGTCTGTCCTGTCTTTTTATCAAACGGCGCTTCAATGATTTCTACATCGCTGAACTGCAGATATGTTTTTAACACTTCCCTGTAGCTGGGATGTGTTGTGCGTGTAACCACTATTTTTTTAATAGGTTTTGTTCTAAGAGCCATGAGTCCGGCTTCTGCAAGTGCCGTGGCGCCGTCATACATGGATGCGTTTGCCACATGCATTTTTGTCAAAGATGCCATCATGCTCTGGTACTCAAATATGGACTGCAATGTGCCCTGGCTTATCTCAGGCTGATAAGGAGTGTATGCAGTATAGAATTCCTGCCTGGATGAAAGCGCATCAACCACTGCAGGAATGTGATGCCGATAGATGCCTCCGCCTGCGAACGATATCGGGCTGAGGCTGAATTGAAATTCCCGCCTTAGAGTCTCTTCATCAAGGGGGCCAGCTATGTTGAGTTTTTTCTTGAGTTTGAGATGATCCGGGATAGTTTTAAACAGCTCGTCTGTATCTTTGATGCCGATTGTATCTAAGATCTTTTGCCGTTCGTCTTTGCTAAGAGATATATAGCTCATTAAGCCTCCTTAACGTGTGAAGGGTAAATAGTAAATAGTGACGAGTGAATAGTAACGAGTTTTTTCTCATCACTTGTTACTTGTCACTCGTTACGTCTCTTTTAACTCTTTCCACCACTCAACCAAAATACTAATGTCCCTTCGCCTCAGCCTCTACATATGCCTTGTATGCTTTTGAATCCATGAGCTTATCGAGTTCTGGTGCGTCCTTTATTTCAATGACAATCATCCATGCATCACCATAGCAGTCTGAATTGATTTTTTCAGGGGCATCTAAAAGGGCTGCATTGGTCTCGATAATCGTACCGCTTATTGGAGCATAGATCTCTGAGACTGCTTTTACTGACTCTACTGTGCCGAATACATTTCCCTGGGTAAGGGATGTACCTTTATCCTTGAATTCCACATACACTATGTCGCCAAGCTCTTTCTGCGCATAGTCAGTAATGCCTACTGTTGCCCTGCTTCCTTTGATTCTTGCCCACTCATGGTCTTTTGTGTATTTCAGATCATCTGGAAAATTCATAACCCACCCCTTTATCTTAATTATAAATTTTTAATTCTTAATTTTCTTATCTAAATCTTACTCGTCACTCGTTACTTTTCACTTTTTACTTTTGCGCCTTTGAACCTTCAGCCTTACCACCCTCACCCAACCTCTCCCATCAAGGGAGAGGGGCCATCAGCTTTAATCCTTAACCCTTTAGCCTTATTATCATGCTGACCCATGCCTCCTGATCCCTGACACCCGATCCCTGCTTTTTTCTTTAGCCTTCAGCCTTCAACCTCATTTTCTGATCTGGCTCGCTACAAACGGCGGCTTTTTTACCACAGCCTTTAGTTTTTTATCCCTCACAAGCACTTCTACCTGATCGCCAACTCGAACAGCGCTGTCAAGATAACAAAGCGCAATGCCTTTATCGAGCATAGGAGATATGCTTCCGGAACTCACAATGCCGATTTCTTTATTATCCTTTAAGCAAATGCAGCCCTGTCGTGGCACGCCTTTATCGATAAGCTCAATGCCAATGAGCTTTTTCTTTATTCCTTCATTCTTCTGTTTGAGAAGTGCGTCTTTCCCGATGAAGGATTCTTTATTGAGATCCACTGCAAAAGAAAGCCGTGCCTCAAGAGGGGATGTCTTCTCATCAATGTCGTTTCCGTGAAGAGGATAGCCCATCTCCAGGCGCAAGGTGTCGCGTGCCCCAAGTCCGCATGGTGTTGCGCCGTTTTCTACTAGCTTGTCCCAGAGCGCACGTGAGTTTTTATTATCCATGAAAATTTCCGCGCCGTCAGCACCGGTATAGCCGGTTCTCGATATCAGAAGCTCGCCGAACTGTGGCGATGTATGGATTTTAAAATAATAATATTTGGTATTTTCAAGATTGAAGCCTAATAAATTTTTGAGCAGCGGAAATGTATTCGGTCCCTGTACAGCCAACATTGAAGTGCTTTCACTTTTGTTCTCAAGAATGCACGATCCGCTGTTGTGAGATTCAAGCCATTGAAAATCTATATCTTTGTTTGATGCATTTACGCAGAGCATGTAGGTTTCCTGCGGCTTTATGCAGTACACAGTAAGGTCATCGATGATTCCACCTTCAGTATTAAGAAGAAATGTATACTTGATCTGTCCTTGTTCTATTGTTGAGACATCGATGGTGACCATTTTGTTCAGGAATGCCACAGCGCCGCTGCCTCTCGCATAGATTTCGCCCATGTGGCTTGTATCAAAGATGCCGCAGGATTTTCGTGTGGCGATATGCTCTGCCTTGATAGAGGTGTACCATACAGGCATATCCCATCCATGAAAATCTACGACCTTTGCCCCGAGTTTTACATGTGCATCAAATAAAGGTGTTCTCATTTTACCATCTCCAGTATTTCAGGTATTTTTTCTTCCATGCCCATTGCCATGATATGCACGCCGTGGGCTATGCCTTTCAGATCGCGGATAGTGCGTGCAGCGATCTCAAGTCCTTTTTTACCAGGGTCAGTACTTTCTTCAAGCTCTTTTATGAGGGGCTCAGGCACATACACGCCTGGAAGATTTGCATTTAAAAAATGCGCCATTTTAGCAGATTTAAGC
>JAGVNP010000336.1 GCA_020053185.1 Deltaproteobacteria bacterium
AAAAATCTTGAGTGCAGAAGAAGAATTCACAGTCATATTTGCTGCAATGGGCGTGAAGTTTGACGTGGCGCGCTTTTTCATCGATTCTCTTGAAGAATCAGGCGTGCTCACGCACTCTGCGATTTTTTTGAGCCTTGCAGATGCGCCATCCATCGAGCGGCTCATCACGCCGCGAGCAGCACTGACTTTAGCCGAGTATCTTGCATTCGAAGAGAACATGCACGTGCTCGTGATCTTAACTGACATGACAAACTACTGCGAGGCCTTGCGAGAGCTTTCAAGCTCAAGGGGTGAGATCCCTTCAAGAAAAGGCTATCCCGGCTATCTCTACAGCGATCTCGCATCAATATACGAACGCTCAGGCAGGTTAAAAGGCTGCAAAGGATCGATCACCCAGATACCTATACTCACAATGCCGAGCGATGACATCTCTCACCCTGTGCCTGACCTTACAGGCTACATCACTGAAGGCCAGATCGTGCTGGAGCGGGAACTTTTCAACAAAGGCATATATCCGCCCATAGCAGGACTGCCATCGCTTTCGCGCCTGATGAAAGACGGCATTGGCGTGGGCAGAACGCGCAAAGATCATGCACAGGTCGCAGCGCAGCTATTTGCTTCATATGCAAAGGTCAAACGCATACGCTCGCTAGCAGCAATCGTTGGAGAAGAAGAGCTGTCCGAGATCGACAAATTCTATTTGAAGTTCGGCGTCTCATTCGAGGAAAAATTCCTGAACCAGGATTATGAGGAAAACAGGTCTATCGAACAGACGCTCGACATTGGCTGGCAGATGCTCTCGCTACTTCCAAAAGACGAACTCTACCGCATAGCCAAGGAAGATATTCAGAGGTACTACATACCTCAGGCTGAAGGTGCATAATGCCGAAGATAGAGCTTCCGCCAACAAAATCATCGCTGAGGCGGCTTAAAGAAGATCTTGTTTTTGCATATGAGGGCTATGACCTTCTTAATCAGAAGCGCGAACTCCTGGCTATCGAGATCGTAAAATATATCGGACGAATCAGAAAAATAGAAGCTGAGTTCAAGATAGTTTTAGATGAGCTTTACGCAACATACAGAAACGCAGCAATTGATATGGGTTCAGATGCGCTCACTTTAAAAAGCTCATCTGAACCGAGAAGATATTTTCTCAACATGAAATTTACCAGGCTTATGGGTTTGAGACTTCCAGATATCAGGCTTTCATTCAAAAAAGCGAGGATTGCGAGACTGGCTGGCACAACTGCCTCGTATGATACGGCAAAGCAGCAATCGCAGAAAGCAATAGAGTCGCTTGCCGAGTATGCGAGCATCACCAAGTCGATCATTATGCTCTCGCGCGAGCTGAGAAAGGTACAGCGAAGGGTGAATGCGCTTGAAAAGATCTTTATCCCGCAGCACGAAGAGGCAAAAAAATATATTGCTGACAGACTCGAAGAGATGGACAGGGAAGAGATCTTTGTAAAGAAACTTATACGCCAGCATATGCAGACAGAAGAAAATTTATAATCCTTTGCTGTTTTTTTAATTTGTAATGCCTATAGAAACTTCTGTATAACTCTTTGCATCGCCACCACAGGAGGAGAATGTGAAAAAGAGATCTCTGTTAATAGCCGCTATGTTAACAATCATCATGGTGTTTTTAAGTACGCAGATTTTTTCAGATGAAACATGCTTTATGAAATACGAGGATCTTCTGCAGGATAAAGTGGTGCGCGATGTCATGAATAAAGGTCCGTTTTTGATGATAAACGAAACTGTCCCTGCAAAGCTGAAGCCTGCTACCATTGGAATGACATTCAATGCACCGCCTGACCGGATATGGAAGGTAATGACTGACTACAAGAATTACGGTGCGATGTTTTTCTCGATCGGGAATACGGATGTTGTGCCGGAGGTGCTGGAGCAGACCAAAGACAGGGTTAGCGTTCGGTTCAAGATAGAGCTTGCTGATTTTTCCCTAATAAAGATTTACATCGACTGTATTCAAAAAGTGACCTTTGATAAGCCGCTTAATAAAATGAACATTTCCTGGGAAAATGCGCGGGTGATTATTTCTCCAAAGGGCATACCGCGCTGGTTGTTCGTGAAGGTTATTCCCAGAGCAGAAGGCCAGATAAAAAATGCTTCAGGAACTTTTGAATTTATTCCTATTGAGAATGGGAAAAAGACAGCGGTGTTTTGTACTGCCAAAGCAGATTTTCGCGACACAGTGATCGGCGCAAATACATTGATTGGGAAATTTCCCGAGCTGGAGCCAATGATAACGCTTAGCGGCTTAAGGATCACAATGGAAGCAATCAAGAAAGAGGCAGAAAAGAAATAAATATATCCGCCTCCATTGAAGAGTACCTCCTCTAAATAGAGATCGCCTAGCATCTCACGTTTACATTTCTGTTACATTTCGTTTTCAGTACTTTTACACTACTGCCTGTAATTATCTGATATTATTTACAGAATCAATATTTCAAATATTAAGATTGGAGACGCATATGGGGGCTTTGTTTTTTCTGAGACTTGCAGGATTAAGCAGGCTTTACTCGTGGCGTAGAAGGGAGAAGAATTGAAACGTTTTAAAATAGCACTTGTCGAGGCTGGTTCGCGCTCCACCCATGTATACAGCAGGGTCTATATGCCGAGAGTTGGAATATCTACTTTAGGTGCGATCCTGAAAAATCGTGGATATGAGTGCGATCTGTGGTTTCAGTCAATGCCAGGATTTAATGAAGAGTGTCTTAAGGAATACGACATTGTGGGAATAAGTTCTATTACAAACACTATACCTGAGGCATACCGGCTTGCCGATTCGCTCAGGCAAAATGGCGTTATAGTGGTGATGGGCGGCCCCCATGTTACCTTCATGCCGGAGGAAGCGCTTGATCATTGCGACTATGTGGTGATCGGCGAAGGGGATGTTTCCTTTCCTGATCTCATTGATGCGCTGGAAAAAAGAAAATTGCCTGAAGGAATACCGGGTCTGGCCTATTGGCTCCAAAATGGCGACATGCATTTTACGGAACCAGATAAGATAGTTGACTATATGAATATTCCATCGCCAGACTTTTCTCTCTCTTCGCAGATAAAATCTGGTCAGATTCCTCCAATCGTCGTAACCTCTAGGGGATGTCCTCATGACTGCACCTTCTGCATTGTCACCTCTATTTTTGGAAGGCGCTATCGTTTCAAACGGAATGAACAAGTAATCGCAGAGCTTCGTCCAATACTAAATAAAAGCGTGTTTTTCGGGGATGACAACTTTTTTGCCAATCCTGCGCGAACCAAGGCTTTGCTGCGTGACATGATTTCACAGAAATCTGTACCAAAGAGATGGTCTGCGCAGATGACGGTCAAGGCAGCTTTTGATGAAGAATTCCTCAGTCTGATGGAAGAAACGCATTGCAGAATGGCGTATATAGGGATTGAGTCTGTTAGCCCTGAAACTTTAAAGCGATTCAATAAGGCCCATGATGTAAAAGCCACTGAACGTTGCATTGATCTGCTGCATAATCATAACATCGGTGTCCATGGGATGTTTGTACTGGATATAGGCGATGATGTGAATGCTGCACGGGATATCGTGGACTTTGCTATTGCAACTGATCTTGACACGATACAAATATTCTGCCTGACGCCTTTTCCTGGTACCACGGCATATGATGAGCATCAGTATAGGCTGTTGCACCGCGAATGGAAATATTTTGACGGCATGCATGTGGTGGCAGAGCCTTTGCGATGCTCGGCCTATGACATGCAGATGGCAATCGTCAATGAGATGCAGCGCTTCTACAGCCTGAAACGTGTGGCGGGTGCATATCGGCGCGGTCGGTCATGGCGCGTGAAATACCGTGCCGGCGGACATTATCTCATACGCACATGGATGAAAGAAAATTCAGAATATCTCATGCGGCTGCGTGATAATTTTTACCATAAGGGAAGATCAAGCCAGATTTTCCCCGCAATCCGTAGCGTTGGGTAACAATATGCCATCGGCAGTGGAGGATTAGTCACGATTTAGGAGAGGCTTTATGATCAAGGATACATTTTTCGTATTTTGGACTGTCACAACTACCGCCATCTATACGGTGGTATTTGGAACAACAGCGACGATCCTTTCTTTTTTCAGTAAAACCGGTAAGGTTCCTTACCTCATGGCAAAGATTTGGGCTTTTTTGATGTTGAAAACAAATCGCATAAGGATTCATGTTCAAGGTCTTGAAAAAATAGATAAGGATCATTCCTATGTCTTTATATCCAACCACTCAAGCAATCTTGATCCTCTGGCTGTGGCATTGACGCTTCCACACACGCTGCGGTTTGTAGCAAACAAGTCTTTTAGTAAGGTCCCTTTTTTCGGCAGAGCTCTTCGACGTTTGAAGATGATTTTTGTCGATCGCAGCAACAGTCAAAGTTGCATATTGGCCATTAACAGGACCATAGGGGATTTGAAGAACGGGATCAGTGCCTACTTTTTCGCCGAGGGAACCAGGAGCCAGGAT
>JAGVNP010000172.1 GCA_020053185.1 Deltaproteobacteria bacterium
ACACCTATCGTACCAAGTATTCAGAGTTTTTGAAGATTGATTTTCCGCGTGTGCCGTTCACCAGAGACTACAAACTCTTCAAGAGCATGGGCGAGTATGGAAAAATGTTGGTTGATCTGCATCTGCTTAAATCAAAAGACCTTGATAAGCCCATTGCCAAGTTCCCGGTCAGTGGCAGCGATGTGGTAGAGAAGCTGCGCTATGATGAGAAAACTGGACGCGTCTATATCAACAAAGACCAGTATTTTGAAGGCATTGCCCCAGAGGTCTGGGAATACCAAATCGGCGGGTATCAGGTATGTGAAAAGTGGCTCAAGGACAGGAAAGAGAGGAAGCTGTCTCTTGATGATATCCAGCACTACTGCAAGGTGGTGGCTTCTCTTAAAAAGACCGTTGAGATACAGAAAGTAATTGACGATATCTATCCTAACATAGAAAAAGATGTACTTGAGTTTTTATAGCAACAAAAAGATGGCGGCGAGCAGGGGAAATAAATGAAAAAAACTCTTCTGGTAAGACTAATTCAAATGTTATTCGCGGTGTTTGTAGTGATCATATGCGGATGCACCGAGCTTCAAAACAGCCTGCCTGCCGGCGAGATGTTTGGGTCAGTAGTTGGTTTGCTGCAAGGCTCACAAAGCGTGTCAATGAATGAACAAACTGTTGCAGCAGGTCTCAAAGAAGCGCTTCGTGTGGGAACCGAACGGACAGTTGGTCAGACATCAAAGCTGGACGGTTTTCTTACAAATGCCTTGATCCGTATTGCTTTACCAGAAGAACTCAGAACAACAGCTAATGTCTTAAAAAAGATGGGCTTTGGCAGCCAGGTAAATGCACTTGAGACTGCAATGAACCGAGCAGCAGAAAAGGCTTCAGGTGAAGCAAAGGCTGTTTTCTGGGAAGCGATTACGCAGATGACACTAAAAGACGCCTATTCAATCTTACGGGGTGGCGATACTGCTGCTACTGACTACTTTAAGGCCCGAACCTCGGCCTCTCTAAACAGCCGATTCCAGCCTATTGTCACAGAGAAAATGAGCCAGGTGGGAGCTTATAAGGCGTATAATCAATTCAAAAGCACATACAATACGTTTGCGTTTACATCAAAATCTGCACCAGATCTTGACAGCTATGTTACGCAAAAAACCATTGATGGGCTTTTTCTGGTACTGGCTCAGGAAGAAAAACGCATACGTGAAGATCCTGCTGCCCGAACCACGGCACTGCTTAAACAGGTTTTTGGATCTGCAAATTAGGAGGATCAATTCAGATATTCCATGAAACTTGATCTTGTATACATCACCACAAAAGATAAAGAAGAAGCAAGAAAGATCGGGAAAGCTCTGGTCGAAGAAAAGCTTGCTTCGTGTGTGAATATTATTGATGGTATGAACTCATTTTATTTCTGGGAAGGAAAACTGCAGGACGATCAGGAGGCAATTCTTATTGCAAAGACAAAAGAAAGGTTAGTTCCTGAGCTGACCAAGAGGGTCAAGGCTTTGCATTCGTACTCATGCCCTTGCATAATCGCGCTCCCGATCATGGGTGGAAATAAGGATTTCTTAGACTGGATTGAATTAGAAACGAAGTAGAATAGGCAAAGAGAGAGTAAAACGTAAGGAGTATTAATGGTGTCTCTAGTTTTACACCTTATTTTTTACGCCTTACGTTAAAAGTACTTAACATTTTTTTTAAGCAGTCCGATTATAAAGGATATTATTTAGCAATAACAGATGAGGAGGAAATATATGCAGATTCTCGTAATGTATTATTCCCGAACAGGCCATACAAAAAAATTGGCTGAAGAGATTGCAAAAGGAATTGAGGCCGAAGGGGCAAAAGCCATAGTAAAATCAACATCAGAAGTTACAAAAGAGGATCTTGTAGCCTCTGACGGTATCATTGCCGGTTCTCCGGTGTATTTTGGCACAATGGCAGCTGAACTCAAGGATGTTTTTGATAAATTTGTAGGTGTTAGAAAAAAGATGGAGGGAAAAATAGGCGCTGCCTTTGCAACATCTGCTGACCCCTCAGGCGGCAAAGAAACTACAATACTCTCAATCCTCCAGGCCATGCTGATATACGGCATGGTTGTTGCGGGTGATCCTATTGAAGCAACCGGTCACTATGGTGTGGCATGTATTGGCGCACCTGACAAAGAGGCATGTTCAAATGGACAGTTGCTGGGGAAGCGGGTTGCTATTTTAGCAAAAAAACTTAAATCATAATAGAACGAAGGAGACCTCCAATGTTACGCGATCTAGTTGTGAAAAACAGAAGTTACCGCAGATTTCATCAGAATGTTCCTATAGATATTGATACACTGAAAGAGTTTGTTGATCTTGCGAGGCTCTCTGCTTCAGCAGGAAATCTTCAGCCTTTGAAATATATGCTTTTCAATGAGCCGGAGAAAAATGCACTTATATTCAAGCACCTTAAATGGGCTGCATATTTGAAAGACTGGTCTGTCCCTTCAGAAGGGGAACGTCCGTCTGCCTACATTATTATCCTTGGCGATAAAGATATCACGCCTCATTTCGGTTGTGACTACGGGATTGCTGCACAGAGCATACTTCTGGGCGCAACAGAAAAAGGCTATGGCGGATGCATAATCGCTTCGATCGCAAAAGAAGGGCTGAGAGCTGATCTTGAAATACCGGAAAGGTTTGAGATCCTTCTTGTGCTTGCTCTCGGAGATCCGCTCAAAAATGTAGAGATCGAGCGGATCGGGCCTGATGGGGATATCAAATACTGGCGGGACAAGAAAGGCACCCACCATGTACCTAAGAGATCGCTGGAAGAGATCATTGTTGGATAAAAATTCTATAAAGATAGTTAAAGATAAAATTAGATAAACTCGATATA
>JAGVNP010000315.1 GCA_020053185.1 Deltaproteobacteria bacterium
CTCCACTTTAGTTTGATGTACATGTCCCCATTCCATTCCGAGGAAAGAAGCTCTCCACCTCTGAATTTTGCAGCACCTTGTAAATCGCTCACTTCAAGCTTTGCTTTGGTTTCATCATAACCATGATCAAGTCGAATGCATTTGGGCTTGAAGTTCGGCATATCTACATCCCAGTCAGGTATGGCTGCCCATTTTTCCTTTGAACCAAAGAATGCAGTTATTCGATCCTGCATGTTGTTCTTGATCCAGTAAAGCGTGCCCTGCTTGCTGAACCTGGCAAGCGGCCAGAAAAGACAATATTTGAGGAGAATTTTAGGAATGAGCTTGCTCATATACGGATTCATGCCGAGCCGTACATACCATGGGGCTGCATCAAGCACCTGCCGGTAATAATCCTCTTTGGTATCGCGCTGAAAATGCAGGTAGTTATTGAGCACATTACTGTCTTCCCAGTATACACAATGAAAATTTCTTAATGCAAACCAGTTTCTGTTGAACAGTTTTTTGCAATCACCCATTCCGAGCATCTTGAACATTTCCTGCATGTATTCAAGATAGACAACCCTACAGGACGGACCTCCCCCGATATTATAGATCCTTCTCCAAAACTCCGCAGGAACATCATCCTCGCATATTTGCGCCAGGAGATATCCCGCATCACGCGAAGTAACAAATTCTATCTTGGTTTCGATGGGCTGGTGATACATGATAGGATCAAGCAAGCTCAATGTATTCGGGATCGCAATATAGGTTTGCCTAAGCCATACCCAGTTTTTTAACCCTGATTCAATCACGTACCGTTCCGCACGTATCTTGGAAATCGAATACAGATCAAACATTGAAGGTTTTAGCGGGTCACCGCAACGCGCCATATGAATGGTATCAAGCCTGTCCCCTATCTCAGCAACAGACCCGATTCCTACAAACTTAATATTTTCTCCGCCATTTGGCTGCGCCTTGATTGCATTAATGAGATTTACATTCCCGCCATAATTGATCTGCATGGCCTTTTTAGGATATCTGTCAGCAGCAGGAGAAATAAATGCAGCTGCATTGAGCACATAGTCAACTCCCTTGACTGCCTCCAATACATCTTCATATTTGGTCAGATCGCCCCATATGATTTTGATTCCCGGAACATTTTCATAACAAGAGAACAGTTTTTTTTCATACGGCTGTGGGAGAAGCAAAAGAACAATATCATACTTATCTTTCTTTATTAATTCTTTGAACGCCTCATGCCCCATGGATCCCGATGCGCCTACCAATAATACCTTTTTCTTTGCCATCACAAATCCCCCACTCGTTTTAACAATAACCGTGAGTCTATAAAAATGACCGGCAGTATATCAACGGCTACCACTATCACATCTCACAACAAGAGGTCAAAATATTAAAAATAGCGCTCCATAGCCTTCCATTTATCTTATTGACAGTAAAGCCTCTATAAGCGTTTTATACTTTTAATGTTATATCAGAAAAAAAGAAAACACTGATATCAAATTTAAAATGAAAGGCGGTCCATACATCTGGCAATCACTGGATTAAAACGTGTTCTAGGTCTTCCAGAAGTGAGTTTTATTGCCATTGGGTTTACCATCGGTGGCGGGATATTTGTCTTTACCGGTATTGTGCTCAAAATTGTCGGCCCTGCCCTTCCCCTTGCATATGCGTTTGCCGCAATACCTGTGTTCATCAGTATGCTTCCTCTTGCCATGTTAGGCTCTGCAATCCCTGCTACCGGAGGAAATTATAAATATCCGAGCAGGATGGTTTCTCCTGGCCTGGCTTTTGTCGGTATATGGACATATGCCCTGGCTTCTTTTGTGGGACAGCTTCCCCTTTATGCTCTTGCCTGCGGTAATTATGCGCAAGTTTTTTTGCCCGACATTTCAACACAAGTGTTTGCCATTCTTATTCTAACCTTATTTTTTATCATCAATGTGCTCGGCGTCAGATTTGCTGCGCAAGTGCAAGGACTTATGGTTATTATTCTGATAGTTGCCTTGCTTATCTATTCAGGAAAAGGACTTTCCATAATCCACCCTGAATATTTCAATGACATCTTACAAAAAGGCCCCGGCAATCTCTCATTAGGCATAGCGCTCCTGACCTTTACCTATCTCGGATCAAACGGGATCATTGAACTTGGCGGAGAGATCAAGCGGCCAGGCAAAACCATTCCGCAAGCAATTTTTATTGCATTTCCCATAATCACAATAATCTATGTACTCATTGCTACAGCAACAGTCGGCACACTCTCCCCTCAAGCTCTTGTAAAAACCTGCGAACCCCTGATCGAGGCGTGCAGATGCTCCCTTGGACAGTTTGGCTTCATCTTCTTTATTGTTGGGGGAGCCATAGTTGCAATCACCACTACATTAAACGCTCTTTTTATTGTAGGGACAAAATCTCTCCTTGCTATCATCGACGATGGCATACTCCCAAATCAACTCGGCAGACTTCATAAAAAATTCGGGACACCTTATGTGCTACTGACCATTATCTGGTTACTTTCCATACTCGGAGTTTTATCAGGTTTTTCCCTTGAGACATTCGCATCATATGCTGCATTGGGCGGGATGATTATCTTTTTCCCTGTTCTTATTGCCTCAATCATGCTTCCAAGGCGATTTCCTGAGCAATATGAGAAATCAGAATTCAAGCTAAGGGGCATCTTTCTCTGGATATGTCCTGTTGTTGGATCTCTCATGACAATATTTTTCAGTATCATCATTCTTATTGACTTAAAATCCCCTGTAAAAATTCTATTGTTTTTGGCTTTTATATTCTCAGGCATACTTTTCTATATGGCTCGTAAACGTTCTCTTTTAAAGCGCGGCATAAATCTAGATGATATAACACAGCAGAAGGATTGGATCGAATGATCAAGGAAGCAGACAAAGAAAAACCTATCCTGTTTGAAAAATTTCCTAATCTGAGAAAAAAAATCGGCTGGGTTTGTCTTGGGTCATTTCCAACTCCTGTGCATCAGATAAAAACCCTGGATCACACCAATCTCTGGATCAAAAGGGATGATATGAGCTCTGTTTTTTACGGCGGCAACAAGGTGAGAAAACTTGAGTTCATCATCGGTGATGTCTTTAGAAAAAAGAAAAAAAGGGTCATTACTATAGGTGGCATTGGCACAAATCACGGCCTTGCAACAGCAGTCTTCTGTGATCAGCTTGGTATTTCCTGCAGTTTGTCTCTTTTTTACCAGCCTGTAACACGATATGTGAAGCAAAACATGCTGCTCTTTCACAAATATCATGCAGACATGCAATACAAAAAAAGTATGCTCGGCGCAGGTCTGGATTTTTATCTCACAAAGAAGCTAGAACATCCATGCGCATACCTCATTCCTGCTGGAGGGTCATCAGTGCTCGGCACATTGGGATTTGTAAACGCAGCATTTGAGTTGAAAAATCAGATAGATGAAGGCCTGCTTCCTGAACCGGAATATATCTTCTGCGCTTTAGGATCATGCGGAACCATGGCAGGGCTTTCACTTGGATGCATCTTGGCCGGGTTAAAAACTACTGTGATAGGAGTGAGGGTTGCAGCATCAAACCTTGGACCTATCCCTATTGCCTCACCATTTGCGGTGACTACATTGATGAAAAAAACTTATTCTCTGCTGAAAAAACAGGGACACAATATACCAAAACTCAATTTACCTTCTCCACGCATACTGGATAATTATTTTGGCAAAGGATATGGATATCCAACACGGGAAGGTCTGATCTCTCTCAAAATATTGAAGGCACGCGAGGACATCTCTTTAGACCCGACATACACCTCAAAAACATTTGCTGCTGTAATGGATTTTATCAAAGATCACCCAGGAACTCCGACACTATTCTGGAATACCTATAACTCCGTTGATCTGTCAGACCAGGCAAATACCGTCAACTATCATGATCTGCCTAAAAATTTTCACCAGTTCTTTGAGCAGAAAGAAGTGCCTACATAATAACTGCCTAAAATATATCAAAGGAATGAGACCTATAAAAAACAGATGATTGAACACAGGTTTTCTACAAAAATTATCCGTGATATTTTAAATTGGAAAATAAAACGATAGTACTGAAAACGACAGAACCCTTAGCTCTGACTATAAAGCCAAAGCTAAGGGTTATCTTTGCAGTTATGTCGTAGTGTTTCTTACTCTGCTACAGGAGCTTCTACTCCAGTGGTATCAACAACAACCTCTTCGATTGGAGCTACAGGAGCTTCCTCCTTCTTCTTGCAACCAACTGTAAAAGTAAGTGTGAACAATACCAGCACTGCTACAAATACGCCCATCCATTTATTATTTCTCATTCTTTTCACCTCCCTCTGGTTTTTAATTTTTTAACTGCTATATTAACTGTTATTCATTATTACCTTACAAAAAAATAGTCAACACCAAAATTTATCAGTTAAATCCCGATTGTTTTCTGACCATCTTTCATGCATAGATACGCAGCTCCAAGTATTCCTGCCTGATGAGGAAAAGCGCTTGCAAGAATTTTGGTGTTCCGGATATCTTTTCTACCCTTTAACAGATCCTTTAAATATTTC
>JAGVNP010000257.1 GCA_020053185.1 Deltaproteobacteria bacterium
GGTCTGCAATCAGGGCTGCATCCTTTCCTTGTAAAAACGAGATCAGGTCTTTTACAATCTGACCATATTCCTCATCTGAGATCTGTTTTACGCATGGAGCCACACACAAACCGATCTGATAATAGATACAGGGTCTTACCCTGTTTCTAAACTCTACATCCTTGCATCTGCGGATCGGAAAGATTTTTCCGATTGCCGCCAGGGTTTCCCGGGTTGCCTGGGCAGAAGAATATGGGCCGAAATAGAGGGAGCCGTCTTTCTGAATGCGTCTGGTAATATAGATGCCGGGCCAGTCCTGGTTTGTGGTTATTTTTATACTAACATAGGTTTTGTCATCTTTGAGGACGATATTGTACCTTGGTTTGTAGGTCTTTATCAGTTGATTTTCTAAGAGCAGAGCCTCCTTTTCATTGGAGGTAAGCATAAAATCTATTTGCTCGGCATGCTCTCTGATATGCCTCACGAGAGGTCTTGCATCCTGACCAAGATAAGCCCGCAACCTGGATCTGATATCAAGAGCTTTGCCCACATATATGGGAACTCCGTCTTTGCCCTTGATGATATATACCCCTGTGGAGCCGGGCAAGCTCTGAATCATTTCTGAAGTAAGCGCCATAGACAAAACTTTATCACTACACACATGATGTGGCAAGCGAACCACTGCGTGGAATATTGTATAACCCCTCTTGACACAGAGTTGTCCTTAGCCTTATGAAAAACAATATGTCCGTAAGAGATATACTGGTTTACCCACATAAAATATTGCAGAAGCGAGCCGAGGAGATTAAGGATATAAACTCCGAGATTGTGAAGCTTGTGAATGACATGGTAGCTACCATGTATGCTGCGCCAGGCGTAGGCCTTGCTGCACCACAGGTGGCACAATCCAAGCGGCTTATTGTGGTAGACATCTCTGCAAAAGATGATTCAGGTGAGCTCATTACCATCATCAATCCGGTGATTTCAGAGAAACAAGGCAAGGAAGTAGGGAGCGAGATGTGCTTGAGTGTGCCGGAATTTTCCATTGATGTAGCGCGTGCAACACATATCCTTGTGAAGGGCATAGATCTCAAAGGCAAAGAGATCTCGCTTGAGGCAAGCGGGTTTCTAGCTAGAGTCATCCAGCACGAAATGGATCATCTGGATGGTACGGTAATACTCAGCTATGCATCCAGCCTGAAAAAGTCCATATATCTCAGGAAGAGAGAAAAGGCTAAACAATGAAGCTGGCCTTTATGGGCACTCCGGAATTTGCCCTAGCTACGCTCAAGAAATTGTTGCGCTCGCATACTGTATGTCTGGTAATAACACAGCCTGATAGGCCAAAAGGCCGCGGCAAGGCTTTGGTGCCGCCACCTGTAAAAATCGAGGCAATAAACAATCACATTCCTGTGTTTCAGCCCGAGACATTAAGAGATGGAAAAACGCATGATCTTTTAAAAAAACTCAATCTGGATGCAATAGTGGTTGTTGCATATGGAAAGATGATCCCTGAAGACATGTTAAACATCCCCAAGCATGGATTTATCAATGTGCACGCATCCTTGCTACCCATCTACCGCGGAGCATCGCCTATCAACAGAGCCATAATAGATGGCCAGAAAACAACAGGAATAAGCATTATGCAGATTGATAAACTCATGGATTCAGGCCCTGTATATCTGAAAGCTGAGATACCTATTAAAGACAGCGACGATGCAATAACATTATCAGAAAAGCTCTCTAACCTTGGTGCAGAAAAACTCCCGGAGGTTCTTTCCAAAATCGAAAAAGGCACGACAAAGCCTGAACCTCAGGACCACGCAAAGGCTACAGATGCGCCCATGCTCAAAAAGGAAGATGGCGCTATCAACTGGGATCAGTCTCCAGCTACAATCAATAATCTGATCCGTGGGCTTGTGCCATGGCCATGTGTGCTTATTCATATAAACGATATTCCGGTTAAGATATGGAGAGCATCTTATTCTATACAAGAACATAACATGATGCCGGGAACGTTTTTGAAGGAAAAAACAGGGATCAAAATCGTCTGCAGGGGAGGGTTTATCATTTTGGAAAAAGTCCAGCCTGCAGGAAAGAAAATAATGGATGCAGCCTCATTTGCTCAGGGGCTGAGAACGGTATGAAATACGCTTCTACGTCTCACGGTTATGTTTGCAAGGCCATGTCTTTTAATATATACAGTCTAGTATAATACTAACAAAAGGAGCACACACTATGATCATTGCGCCTTCTTTGCTTTCTGCAAATTTTGTCTGCCTTGGCGATGAGATAAAGAAAGTTACCTCGGCCGGTGCGAAGTGGCTGCATATTGATGTAATGGATGGGGTTTTTGTGCCGAACATCACCATAGGCCCGGTGGTAATAAAGGATATACGCGCTGTTACAGATGCATATCTCGACTGCCACCTAATGATCACAGAACCTGAGCGTTATATTGATGCATTTGCAAAGGCAGGTGCTGACGGCATCACTATCCATGTTGAGGCAACAGATCATCTGCATCGCGGGTTATCCATGATAAAGGACAAGGGATTAAAGGCTGGGGTTTCGCTCAATCCGTCAACGCCTCTTTCCTGCATTGAATATTGTCTTGATCTGATTGATCTCATTCTGATAATGA
>JAGVNP010000271.1 GCA_020053185.1 Deltaproteobacteria bacterium
ATAAGATTGGGAAGAAGGATGGCAACCCTGTCATCTTTTTTTATGCCAAAATCCACCAGGCATGATGCAAACCTGTCT
This sequence comes from Deltaproteobacteria bacterium, assembly GCA_020053185.1. Taxonomy (GTDB): domain Bacteria; phylum Desulfobacterota; class Desulfomonilia; order UBA1062; family UBA1062; genus JAGVNP01. The sequence goes on from JAGVNP010000271.1 coordinate 79, forward strand.
ACCATATCCTTAAGCCGGCTGAAAGTGACTCCATATCCCTGGAAGGATAATGCCATTCTGTCCGGAAATTTCTTGACAGAGTTTACAAAAGATTCCGGCAGGCAGATCGGTTCATAATTTATGGTCGGCGGAACGCCCTTGTCGTAAAACGCAAGCCAGGGTTTATCCTGATACCTTACTTCTTTTCCCATAACTCCCTCCTTCTGATAAATGACTTATCCACGATAAATACAAATCAAATCCTGGTGAATTGAATATCACAATAAAAATACCATTTCAACATCATCATAAATATTCAACTCATCCTGCTAACCGGGGACAGGAAGAAACATCGCGCTTCCACCTTCCGGCATCAGCCAAATTGAGGTGAACGGGATGACGATCAAAGGAGGGTCGTGATGGGTAAACGGCATTGTGCCTGAAAGCTTTCTATCACCTACAAAGCAGTAACTATCGATTTAGTATTGAAGTGAAAGATACCCGTTTGTAATCAGTATCTCATACTTTTAACATAGTCTTTCCGTTAGTTGACATACCGATCCGATAGTGTTATGGAAATTCCATATTATTCAAGAGGTTAATAGGGACACAAAAATCTATCAAAACCGATTAGGGAGTTTTATGCTTTTCAGGCGGCTGCTTTATTCCTTGTTTCCGATTGTTCTGCCGGTTTTATATGCATCACTCGAAGCTTAATATTCTCAGGAAAATGAACTTGAAAAAGCTAATACCATTAATCAAAAAGTTGAACAGCTTCCAAACAAGGCCGCTATACCGAGGCGCCTCCTCTCGTGCAGCAGACTCTGGAAATATGGTGAAAAGCTGCGGAGAAGATCGAAAACGCGCTGCAACCATCCGGGAAATGAAACAATGAAATCCAACGGTGCTTTTTTCGTGTTTTATTGATAATACAAAAATATGTGGAAATATTTTCCAACGTATATAGGCAATAGGAGGACATAAATACATAAAGAAATACACCAATTATAGCATGGAAAACTATCACCATGCCTTGATCGTGGCTAAAAAGGCCTTGGAGGTTGCAGAACAGAACGCAGGCCCTGATCATCCCGATGTGGCTACGAGCCTGAACAGCCTCGCGTTGCTGTACTACACCCAAGGCCAGTACGCTAAGGCAGAGCCACTCTACAAGCGCTCGCTGGCGATCAAGGAGAAAACTCTCGGCCCTGATCATCCGAAAGTGGCTACGAGCCTGAACAACCTCGCGGTGCTGTATAAAACCCAAGGCCAGTACGCGAAGGCAGAGCCGCTCTACAAGCGATCGTTGGCGATCGGGGAGAATGCCCTCGGCCCGGATCACCCTGATGTGGCAAGAGATCTGAACAACATCGCGGGGCTGTACTATTCCCAAGGCCAGTACGCTAAGGCAGAGCCACTCTACAAGCGCTCGCTGGCGATCGTCGAGAAAGCTCTCGGCCCGGATCACCCCTCTGTGGCTACGAGCCTGAACAACCTCGCAGGGCTGTACGACATCCAATACCAGTACGTGAAGGCCGAACCGCTCTACAAGCGCTCGCTGGCGATCAGAGAGAATGCCCTCAGCCCGGATCATCCCGATGTGGCTACGAGCCTGAACAACCTCGCAGAGCTGTACAAAACCCAAGGCCAGTATCCCCAGGCTGAGCAGCTCTACAAGCGATCGTTGGCGATCCTGGAGAAGGCTCTTGGCCCCGATCACCCCAATGTGGCCGCAAGCATTGAGAATATGGCAGATCTCTATAGAAAAACTGGCAGGAAAAAAGAAGCAGAGGTGATAGAAAAACGCGCTGCAACCATCCGGGCAATAAAACGATGAAATCCAATGGCTAACATATCACTCTCAATTCGCAGGTGATCCTGGTAAGTTAACAGACAAACACCAAATGGTATTTGCAGTCCCACTGTTTGTTATCCCATATTGGGGCGAGGAAGAGTAACATCATAATTTAGAATTGTAATTAGAAATATTGGATAATTACTTCATTACCGATTAATAGAATGGATAAGAAATAGCATGGTTGCACAAATTGAAAAACGGATATGGATTCTCACAAGTATTAAAATTGCCATTCCAGGGGTTTGGATGGTCTTTTTGGGATTGATTATTTTGTGGATATATAACATCGATAAAAATTTTGGAAGTTCACACTGGTTGCCTTTATCTTCAAAACAGTACATAGGCTGGGCATTGATAGTCTTCGGTATTTTATTTATTTTATTAAGGGTATTAAAATTTATCGAAAGGCCAAAATCATGAGGTTTAGATGGACAACCTTTAAAAGAATAATTTTCTGGTTAGCTCTGAGCTATGCATTGCTTTTTCCGTTTTTCTATTGGGTTGCGCCGGTTCCTCTGGGCATGCTAAAAGTTAAATTTGATCTATGGCGAGGACACTATGCAATTATGGTTTACGGAGGTCCGTTTTTTTTAGAATTGTCGCCGGCTCTAAATTTGAAAAAATACGGCATTGAATATAAAAGAGTGGCAGGCTGTATGGTCGATCGCTTCGTATTGGGTTATGCGAAAGGGTACAACGCAGTCATGGAAAAGGAGATAGCCAGAGTTTTTCCCAAAGAAGTAGTAACACATCTAATCGAGGGGAAATCTGGAGGAGACTATTGGGCAGAATAAACGACGGGATTTATCAAATGAACGGGTTCCGCTCAGCTCAGGTGTTCGGTTTCTTGCTGTTTAGGCGGAGTATAAAAAGAGTACAGTACACATGAGAATATTATTTATTACCGATTTACATGGTGATTTGCGGAAATATGACAAATTATACAAAACGGCTCAACAACATCAAGTTGATATTATAGTGAATGGCGGTGATATGTTACCGAAGAATGGCAATCTGTTTCAACAAGATCGGTTCATTACTCGGTATTTACACAAACATTTTCAACAGTTTGAGCAAGCGAAGCTCCATTACCTCTGCTATTTAGGGAATGATGATCTCAAAATATTTGATCCTATATTTGAAGAAACCTGTCAACAATATCAATATATTCAGAATTTCGCACAACATAAAGTGGTGATTCATGATATTGTTAGCGGTCGGTTAAAACCAGCCACATAGGGTCGAATTAAAACCAGCCATTTAAGGGAAATTGCAGATGTTGTATTGCCTCCTGAACAAGGAGG
>JAGVNP010000233.1 GCA_020053185.1 Deltaproteobacteria bacterium
CCGGACGGCATCCAGCAATACGTAAAATTGGAAGACCGTTTGGTTGATGCTGGCCCGGCTAAACAGTCTCTTGGGCTACAACCGCAATAAAGAAATCGACGTTTCAAATACAAAGCGAGAGGCGGTCGATCAAAACTGACCAACGAATCTGGATTGGAAGGTGCAGCGTGAGGAGAGAAGAATTTCCGGTGACCTCTCGGCTCCGCTCCTTCCTGCTATACGTAACAAAATGATGGTTGACAGTTTATAGGGAACTGGTCATCATCTAACTGTTTTTCTTATTGAATTACTTAATAAGGAGGCAGAGATGACCAGTATAAGCATCGATGTAAGGCAGAAGAGTTTTTCGTCAGAAAAATTAGCAGTCCCCTCCATTGACTCTTTCGAGAGTAGCAGGACCGTTTTTTTCCCATCGGTAGATTTCCGTTTTGAATCATCCTCTAAAAGCAGCATCGAAGCGCTTCATAAACTTCTGAAACGCCTTGCAGGGATGGAACTTCCGGGCAAGGAACATGTTGAAGCCTATCTTCGCTATGTATGTCGCCGCAACCGCAGGCCCAGGACATTGGCCAGCCTATATACAAACATTGTTCTTTTTCTTGGCATGATAAAGGACAACGGCAAGACATGCATTGAACAAATTACAAAAGGAGATGTGGAGGCTTTTATCGAGCATGAGCAGGATCGAGGCATAATTATTACGACGATCAGGACGAAACTTGTTTGTATTCGCGCCTTTCTCCGCTATTTGGTGGAAGAGGAGATCGTTTTGCCGGATGTTCTTGGCAGGAGGATACGGTTGCAGTTACCGGATCGGCTACCCAGAGCCATGGATCCCGACGATTTACGGCAATTGCTTTCTGTCATTGATCATACGCGGGATCGGGCCATGATTCTGGTATTACTGAGAACAGGGATGCGGATTGGGGAGCTGCTCAATACAACGGTTATGGATGTGCATCTCAAGGAACGCAGAATTGAGATTTATGAGGCGGAGAAAACCCGTTTGGGCAGAGTGGTTTATCTCAGTGTCGATGCCGCCGATGCTTTGCGCGACTGGTTTAAAATGAGAGATGCACGGAATGAGTTCCTTCTGTACTGCCAGGGTAAATCAGTCAGGATGAGTTACAGCACTGCCTGGGGAATATTTGCAGGGTGTCTCGTAAAAGCTGGCCTTACCCATAAGGGATATACGATCCACACCCTTCGGCATACTTTTGCCACCGAGCTTCTCAATGCCGGCATGCGTCTGGAGTGCCTTCAGGTGTTGCTGGGACATCGATGCATAGAAGAGACGCGACGATATGCCCGCCTCACGGATAAAACCCGCGAAGAAGAGTATTTTAAAGCCATGTCCAGGATTGAAAGGGGGGAAGAACGATGACATTAACCAACGCGGTTATAAACTGGAGACGTTTCCTGAAGAGAAGGAACTGCTCGTCCAACACGATTAAAAATTATCTGAACGCCATTAAGAGTTTCGTCGTCTGGCTGGGTGTGCCTTTAGAAAATGTCACTCATGCAACGGTCTCGCATTACATTGATTATCTCATGCGGAAGAGACTGGAGCCCAAAACCATCAACTGTCATTTGAACAGCATCCGCCAATTCTATCATTATCTGATTGAAGAGGAGCACTTGGCCATCACCAATCCCATTCGGAAGAATCATACACTGAGGATGGCAAGACCACTTCCCAGGCATTTAAAAGATGATCAGGTGGAGACCTTCTTCAATGTGGTAAAAGGACACCGGGACCGGGCCGTGTTCATGCTGATGATCAGGTGTGGTCTTCGGGTGGAGGAAGTGGCCAATGTCTCGCTTGATGCTCTGGACTTTAAGCACAGGAAAATCTTGATCAAAGATGGCAAGGGTTCAAAGGATCGTATCGTCTATATGAGCAATGATGTCATTCAGGCGCTAACAGATTATCTGAAAGCGAGGCCATCCGCGGGAGCCAAGAGGGTTTTTCTGGTGGAGAAGGGTCCTTCCACGGGGTACCCCATCTCCATTCGTGGCATTCAAAAGCGTATGGAATATTACGCCCGCAAAGGAAAGCTCCGCATCTCCTGCCATCATCTTCGGCACACGATGGCCACGCAACTGCTCAATGCGGATGCCGATCTTTGCACCATCCAGGATCTTCTTGGACACAGTAATGTAAAAACGACCCAGCGGTATTGCCGGGTATCAAATCTCAAAGTGCAGAGAGATTACTTCAATGCGATGGAGGTGATCATGCAACAAACGGCTTGCAGCCAAAAAAGCGGACAAAATAAGGGAGCCTCTGGCAAGGAGGAGTTACCCACAGCCGCCTCCGCCCTGCTCCGCTAAAAAGCTACTGCGGCGGCTATGGATAACTCCTTGTGGTTGAGCTGGCAAAGGTGCTATCTAAAAACAACTTGACGGATACAGGAATTTATGGTTATTGTAAACACGATGTAACATATCAACATCAGTAAGAAAATCAGATTATGTTACGTATAGCTTCCTGTAATACACATATCGTCAATCTCGATGAAGATGCATGACTTCAAGTCGTTATCAA
>JAGVNP010000093.1 GCA_020053185.1 Deltaproteobacteria bacterium
CTGTTGGGTATAGAACTTATTGTTGCGGTTCCGCCATTGTCGAAATAATACGTGCCAGGCAGGTTGTATATGGTAGTGGCATCAGATGCCATGATAATTTCTTGAGTGGATTCATAGCAGCTGCTTGCAAAAAAGAGTATTGAAGCTAGAGATGCAAGATATAAGTATCTGTAAAAGTTTCTTTTCTTTGTCATAGCTACCCCCACAGATTTTTATATTAGTAAATAAGTATCCCAGAATGGAAGGTCAGAGTCAATGAGGCAAATAAGGGAACAGAAGACTTTCTAATCCTTCAGCGTCTCCCGCGCAATCACGATGCGCTGTACTTCTGATGTTCCCTCATAGATCGTGGTTGCCCGCGCATCACGGTATAGTCTTTCAATCTTGAATTCTTTTATATAGCCGTATCCTCCATGTACCTGGAGAGCTTTATATGCAACATTGTTTGCCGTCTCAGATGCGAACAGTTTTGCCATTGAAGCCTCTCTGGTAAATGCAAGACCACTGTCCTTCATCTCGGCAGCAGAAAGGGTGAGAAGATACGCTGCCTCTATCTGAGTTGCCATATCAGCAATCATCCATTGTATTGCCTGAAACGAGCTGATCGTTTTTCCAAACTGCTTTCTTTCTTTTGCGTATTTCGTTGCCTCATCGAGGCATGCCCTGGCAATGCCCACAGACTGCGATGCAATTCCTATCCTGCCGCTGTCGAGAGCAGTCATTGCTATTTTGAATCCAAGTCCCTCGCTACCCAGCAGATTCTCTTTCGGCACTTTGCAGTCTTCGAGTATAAGCTCCACTGTATTGGATGCTCTAAGTCCCATCTTGTCTTCGCTTTTCCCAACAGAAAAACCAGACATTCCTTTTTCCACAATAAATGCAGAGAGCCCTTTGTTCCCTTTTTCAGGATTTGTTTTTGCGACCAGATTAATCACATCCGCATAATTTCCGTGTGTGATAAAGATCTTTGTGCCGTTCAGCAGATAATAGCTGCCTTTACGCTCTGCCCTTACAGTCATACTTCCCGGATCTGAGCCTGCTCCTGGCTCGGTAATTGCAAAAGCTCCAAGCTTTTCTCCGCTCGCAAGCGGGGTCAAATATTTTTCTTTTTGCTCTTCATTTCCGAATTTCAGCAAAGGTTCGGTGGAAAGGTTTGCAACTGACATGGTTACTGCAGTTGATGCGCATGAGTAAGCTATTTCCTGGAGCGCAAGGCTGTAACTCACTGCGCCAGCGCCGGTTCCGCCGTATTCATAAGGCACCATCATGCCCATGAAACCCAGAGAACCCATCTTTTTTACCACAGCCTCCGGGAATTTTCCTTCCTTGTCCATCTTATGCGCATATGGCTCCAGCTCTTTTTTGGCAAATTCTTTTGCCATGAGCCTGATCATTTCCTGTTCTCTTGTCAGTTTGAAAGACATCGTTCTCTCCTTAAGGAAGATAGATCACTACCAGAAGCTCGGCAGTCTCTTTGGATGGGTTGCTAAGTTGATGGTGCAGTGCAGAGTTGAAATGTATGCTCTGGCCTTTTTTGAGATGCGAGATCTTCTGACCCACCTTGATCGTAAGGCTGCCATTCAGCACATAGACAAATTCTTCTCCTTCGTGGTGATACTCAACGCCTTTGTGGGCAGTGTTCGGTTCAATAGTGACAAGATATGCGCCTAAGTGTTTGTCTGCTCCGGGCTGGATAAGGGCAGTATAGGCATATGAATCAGCCCTTTTTTTATAGCTTTTTGCAAGCTTCTTTGATGTCTCTTTATTTTGCTCAGTGAGTTTATCCATATCGATTTTCAGCGCATGGCTCAATTGGAGCACGAGCGATACAGGAGGTACTGCAGTATCGTTTTCAACGTTTTTTATCTCATCTATTGAATACCCTGTCAGGTATGAGAGATCCTCAAGACTCAAGCCTTTCTTTTCTCTGAGCACACGGATTTTTGCTCCGAAAGAATCTGTTTGTCCGTTTTTCTTTTTCATTTTGCACTCCCCGCAATCTTTTTTAAGATTCAGAAAATTTTATAAAAGCTTAGATTTACTATACCAATAAATGAGCATAAAAGTACACAGTTGTCTTGATATGACCCCCGTAGGAGTGGTCGTTGACAGTTAAGATCGATTACGTTACAAAATTTTCTGATAATGTAAGATTTTATTTTAATAAGGGAGGCCTAAAATGTCGGGCGTGAAAAGGATTTTTTTCTCTATTGTTCCAAGTGTAATGATAACACTATTTTCGTCAATAATTTTTGCCGATGCGCCAATGATTGCCCAGAAAACCCTGGACCGGTGGGTTGATCCTGTGATCATGGAAGGTAATTTGCTTAAAGATGCAACCGGAAAATCTGTCAGCAATCTGCGCTTGTATGCCTATAAGAACGGAAGTTTTATACCTATCAGATATCAGATCGACGAGACGAGCGAGGATGGCGACTGGATTCTCGATCAGGGACGGATCACCAATACCGATCTTGCCAACGGCAAATTTGATCCTCAGGACAAGCTTATATTCATGGCAGACGATTCCGGAGATCGCGTGTCAAAGGAAGTGTGGCCTCAAGGTTTTGCATCAGGAGATGAGATCGAGATCATTGATCCGCTTACAGGAAAAAAAGGCTGGTGTTATCTGCTTTACTTTCCGGGCAATCCTCCTGCACGGTCAAGCGAGCCTCCTTGTGTGACATACAATTATGAAACCGAGGTCTTTCTGTCTGACTATATTGGCGCAAAGTACATTATTACCAAAGATGGTCTGCACTCCACCTATTATGAAGGACAGTGGTATACGTTCAAAGCTGGCGGCAATAACAAGAGCTATGTGGACAGGCTCAAGATTCGTATACGGGCAAAGATGCTCTTTGGCACACTCACTGTGCATTTCAATGAAGAGGGATTAAAAAGCGATGTGATTGCCTACCGGATTGGCCCGATTAGGCTTATAAGGCGTGTGGAACAGTATGCAAAGATGCCTGGAGGCGTAAAGGCGCTGCGGGTGGTCTCTGACGTAATCTTCTACCGTACCACAACTACAGTACCGGTCATGTATAATGTGCCGTTTCAGCTTAATACTGTACTCACCTCTGCTGTCATCAGGTTCGGCACTGACTACAATCCCACGGTCATAGGATCGTGGAGTTGCAACTCCAATAATCCTGACGGATTTATTGTGGACGGCAAGATGGGAGATGCAGAAAAGAATTTCAATCCAAAAGTCGATGCGTGGCGGCTGATAACCGGAGATTTTGGCACCTATATGACCAGAACTATATTTACCCCTGAGATACTGCGTGACATCAAGATCACCATGGGAGTTATTGACGATATCAGTCAGGAATATCCACCAGAAAAATATCCCGGAAGCATCGGCTATCTGTGGCAGGATTGGGATATCAGCGCTCTGAAAAGGGGGAAATACTATCTGTTCTTAGATTTTTGTCACCCGCCCCATTACAAGAAGGGTGATGAAATGAAATATGTGAATTACATGGATCATCCGGTCAGATTGAAGGTTGGGACTAGCGAAGGACAGAACAAGCCGCTCCTGCTTCCGAATCTTGGGGCAAAGTACAGATAGAACTATAAGGATCAGCCGAGCATTGCTGTTGCAGCGATTGCAGCTGTAACTGCGCGAAGAGTGGTCTTTCCCATGTTTACAGGGATAAAGCCGTGTTTTTGAAGCAGGTCGAGTTCTTGAGCAGTGAAGCCGCCCTCAGGGCCTATAAGAATCCCTGTATCATCTGATTTTATGTCTTTCAGATCTGCGCTTCCATCCATGTGTGCAACAAGCCGCACAGGCCAGTTTTGTACAGCGTATTTTGCAAATGCATCAATTGTAAGACAATCATGCATAGCAGGAATGATCTTTCTGCCTGATTGTTTTACTGCCTCCATGATAATTGTGTTCCATCGCTCCATGCGGCTATCTGATACCTCTCTGATGTTCGATCGCGATGCAACAACAGGCGTGATATCAGTCACTCCAAGCTCAGTAACATAGCGCATGATCGAATCCATTTCTTTGGGAGTTATCAGGCAGATTCCAAGATGAACCTTGCGAGAACCGCGTTCAAAAAGAATCTCTTCGCTTTCGATCTCTGCAATAATGGTAGTTTTTGTAATGGACTGAATTTTTCCGCGATAGCCTTTTTCACGATCTCTCAGACAAATCTCATCGCCCACAGACTTACGAAGCGGGCCTGTGATATGAGCCACATCATCGCCTTTGATAACGGCCTTCTTATCAGTAATCTCTGCAAAAAATCGCGGCATATCTATCTTTTAGCGGGTTATGAGAAAAAAGAGAAGGGGAAGAATTGTTTGTTTCGAGTATTCCAACCCTCTCCTCATCAAAAACTCCTCTCCCTTGATGGGAGAGGCAGGGTGAGGGTGAAA
>JAGVNP010000232.1 GCA_020053185.1 Deltaproteobacteria bacterium
CTGCTTTCATTGAATACCTGACTTATAATACAACATCCTTGAATACGTCAACCTTCAATGTTATTATCAAGAAAAAACAAGCTGTTAACAAAAAGATTTTGGAGATCTTATTGAAAGCAAAAGGGACATTTCATTTAACATCAAAAGGATTTGCATTTGTTGTCAGCAATGATGGCAAAGAATTTTTTATCCCTCCCAACAAATTTTCTACTGCATTGGATGGCGACTTTGTAGAGGTTATCGCGCAGAAAAGCAAAAAAGGTTTTAGAGGAAGAGTCATTTCTATCATCAAACGTGCGGACCTTTCCATTCAAGGAATTTACAAGAAGACAAAAGAATACGGCGTGATCGAGCCTTATAAGCCTTTCCCATGCCCAATTATAGTTCCCTTTGGCGCAGAGCTGAAAGCAAAAAACGGAGATTTTGTAGTTGCAAAGATTGTTCCGCCGAAAAAAGGGAAGAGAGCAGACTCGCTGCGAGCATGCGTGATCAGAAAACTTAATATGCCACAAAATATAAAAGACGACCTGCGAGCCATTGTTATAAAACATAATCTCTCATTGCTCTTTCCTAAAGAAGTCGAGATAGAAGCAAAAGAGCTGGCAAAAATCGATATGGAAAGCGAGTTGAAACACCGGCGCGATTTGCGGAATAGGCTTTTATTCACTATCGACAGCATTGATGCCAGGGATTTTGATGATGCGGTAGGTATAGAAAAATATCCAGATGGCTCATGCAAATTGACTGTGGCAATCGCAGATGTATCGTATATTGTGCAGGAAGGCTCTTTTCTCGACCAAGAAGCATTCAACAGATCATTCAGTGTTTATTTTCCTGAGACCACCATACCTATGCTGCCAGAGATCATTTCCAATGGTGTAATGAGCCTGAGGCCAGATGAAGACAAGCTTGCGATTGTTGTCGAAATTGAATTGGGGTCAAAAGGAAAAATCTTAAACTGCAACTGTTTTGAGGCTGTAATCCGCTCAAAGGCACGGCTCACCTATGAAGAAGTAGGACCGTTTCTGGAAGGCAAAACTCCCTCACCAATAAATGATGCCGAAATCATCGAGAGCCTGAAAGAGCTCAATAAGCTGGCAGAGATTCTTTACAGAAAAAGAAAAAAGATGGGGAGTCTTGATTTTGATCTGCCGGAGATCAGAATAGCTCTTGATTCTGCAGGAGAAGTGATTGATGTATTTAAAAGGGAAAGAGATCCCTCTCAGAGACTTATAGAGGAAGCGATGCTGATCGCCAATCAGGCGGTGTGTGAATTCTTAAAAAACAAAAAATCACCCGTACTCTACAGGATTCATGAAACTCCTGCAAAAGAAGATCTGTTTTCATTCTGCATTACCGCAGAACAGATAGGGCTGGAAAAGAATCTCATCTTTGAGCTGCGAAAGGCAGCATCAAAAAGTACTTCTTCTGATACAAAACCGATCAATATAGCACTCCAGAACATTGCAGATAGTGTGCGCGGAGATCCTATCGAGCGATTTTCCCATCAGCAGATATTAAGAGCGCTGAGACAGGCAAAGTATTCTGAATTCAATGCCGGCCATTTCGGTCTTGGATTTAACAATTATCTGCATTTCACTTCACCCATCAGGCGCTATCCTGATCTTATCGTTCACCGGATACTTAAGGACGTGCTGCGATCCTCTGGCCTTTCAAAAAAAGATAGCGCCAAGTGGCAAAAGAAGCTGAAGAAGATTGCATTACAAACATCTCAAAAAGAAAGAACAACTGATGCTGCGATGCATGACTTATTGAAACTTAAAAAAGCAGCTTACATGAAAAGATATATCGGAGAGACCTTTTCTGGCATAGTAAGCAGCATTCTTTCATTCGGGATGTTTGTGGAGATTGTAAATCCGCCTGTTGACGGACTCGTGTCCCTTGAGGATCTGGGGTATGCAAGAATTATTGAGAACAAATGTATCGAGATAAAAAAACACCATATCGCTCTTGGCGATATGGTGCAGGTAAAGATAAAATCAGTTGATGTACAAAAAGGATTTATCGATCTGATTCTCGCATAATCTCCTGACGCATCTACGGAACATCCACACAAAAGAGCGGCGGTATAACCGGATATGTAATTGTAGCATCTCTTCCTGCCATTTCTTTAGCCATTGATATGGCTCTGTCAAAATCCGGCTCAGGTATAAAACCAATCTTTCGCGCAGTATCAGGCTGCCTGGCTCCTGCCAGGATTACTGCATTGAGATTTTTTAAACTCATCCCGCTCCACATCCAATTCATAAGGCAGTGTGTTCCGTGATAGGCATAGTCATCTTGATATTTTCTGATATATTCAGAATTATTGGCATACTTTTCAGAAAGCGCATCCCAGCATTCCATTGGATCATAAAATTTCTCAAGATCTTTTTTCCAGAAATCAATATAAGAAGGATGATGCTGAGGATGAAATTTTTCGATCCCAGGGTTATAGGCAACAACAACACCTCCTTCTTTTACAAGAGGGTTGTTACGAAACATTCCGAGAAGATAGCCGAGCGTAAGGCTGCGAAGTAGTATTGGATTGAACACAGACTGGCTGCTGTATGGGCTTAAGTTTGGAACACCAAGGACAAGAATATCTGCCTGCTGATCTACCTTCACATTCTGCTGTTTGAAGAGCACATCAAGTGTCTTACTGTGTACTGCATCAACCTCGCCGGCAAAAATGGCACATGGCTTATAATCAGATCTGAGTAAATTTCTCACGCCTTGTTTAATATTCTGGGGCGCACATGAAGCAGCAAAAAGAGCTCCTTTGGTGAAAAGGCCTGGTTGATTTGTACGTCTTCCTGAATGAATGGGACAGAGCATTCTATCAAGCGGCCAAGGCCATACTTGATTATTCACAACGCACTCGATCTGGAACACATTACATTTTGAGCGTACAATGGAACCCATCTCGCGTAAAATCTTATGCATCTCATTGCTGTCCGGATTCATAATAGACTGTTTGCCGTTCCACTGGTGCGGCGTATGGTGATGACGAATGCTTCGCCATGAGCCCAGGCCGACCATTATGCTCTTCCAACCACCATTCATGGATGTAAAATTCAGATTAACGTATATGGTAATATCCGAATCCACAACAGCGCGGCTGATTTCAACCTCATGGCCGTTCTCGGTTGTTCCGAGAAATACAAGCTCATCTTCTTTTGTTCCGTCATGACATGAGATCTTTGATCCCATGGCGCCAACAACTCTCTTTCCCAAGATGATTGAAAGTTCTTTGAGAGTCCATTTTCTATGAAGACCATTTGCGCAGATGATCTGTATCTGCTCCTTTTTTATGCCCTTGCTGAAGAGAAGCTTTAGAAGCTCTTCTATCACAATGCCACGCGTATCGTTCAGCATAAGTGGAATCGGTAAGCATGGATCGTCAAATGCAATGGTCACTCTGCTCGTGCTTTTAATCTGTTTTTCAAGAGGAGTGGCACCTATCGGATTATTTATTGCCTGGATGATTGCTTGCCTAAAATCAGCGAGCGGCTCAAGAGGAGGATTTGCATATAGTAGCCTGGTCTCTTCAGGAAAATGCACAATGCGTATATCATCGCCGTAAAAGATAAACTCTTCAACGATTTTTCCCATAAATCACTCCTATAAAAATTAAATCTATGTTTTTTTCTTCCAGCCCTGCATGAAATATCTGGACACTGCATCAACTGCACGTCGTGGAGAAAATTTTATCAGCACAAGATGAATGAATTTTGCCCAGATGCCAGGCACATACAGAAATTTTTTCTTCTCCAATGCCTTAAGCGCTTTTTTTGCAATCCACTCTGGTTTCTTTATGCCGCTGACCGAGTAAAATCTGAGATCCTCAGGGTATCCATCTACCTTAAGAATCTTTGTATCGGTATATGGAGGATTGAGTGTGCATACTGTCACGCCTGTGCCTTTAAGC
>JAGVNP010000333.1 GCA_020053185.1 Deltaproteobacteria bacterium
CTACGCCCACAAGCGCCCGCATAAGTCCGTTATAACCTTTTTCACTTGAGGTAATAAAACAGATGCCATTGATCGTATTGTTCAACCTGGAAAGATAATATATTGTTCCTGAAACATTTTTAACATCTTTGTCTGGCTCATTATCATGTTCAGGCAAGACCATTTCAAGGTATTTCAATAATTCCAATCTATCCTGGAATGCAATCGCATCCTTTGTACCTTTGTGCACATACGAAAGAACAAATGCAGAAACCGCACATACAAGGGTAAGCACCACCACAATCCGGGAAAATTCTTTCATTTCACCCCTCCAAATTTTATTGGCTGAGTATATCGGTTTATCAACGGCACCAAGCCATTCATAATAAGAATTGCAAATGATACGCCTTCAGGATATCCGCCCCATAGACGTATGACTACTGTAATAATTCCGCATCCTGCTGCAAAGATGATTTTTCCTCTATTCGTAATAGGAGAAGTCACCATGTCTGTTGCCATAAAAAAGGCACCGAGCATAAGTCCCCCGCACGTGATGTGTAAGAACGGACTTGCATACATGCCTGGATTTATAATCCAGAATAAACACGTGAGCACAAATACCGTAGCAACATAAACAACGGGAATGTGCCAGGATATGATCTTTTTCATGATGAGATAAATTCCACCAACTATCAGAGCAAGGGCTGAGATCTCACCAAGTGAACCACCTATATTCCCGAGGAAGGGATCCATCAGGGCAATATTTCCGGAATCACCTATTTTGCCATAGGTAAAAATAGCTGTTTTTAACGAACCGAGCGGTGTTGCTCCTGTGGTGGTATCTGCAAGACTTAAAGGAAATACCCTTGGTTGCGGCCATGTAGTCATCTGCACCGGAAATGCAATGAGAAGAAAAACCCGCGCCACAAGCGCCGGGTTAAAGGGGTTATTTCCAAGCCCTCCATAAACTTGTTTTCCCAGTATGATAGCGATGCATGCCCCAAGCATTACCAGCCACCAGGCAGATCCAGATGGCATATTCATTGCCAAAAGAAGGCCTGTCACTGCAGCAGAGCCATCACGTATAGTGATCGGTTTTCCAATCAGCTTTTGCGTTAAAGCCTCAACGCCTAAGCACATGAAAACCGAAAGCAGAATGACCTTAATGGCAGGAATTCCAAAAAAATACACACCAATTAAAGCACCAGGAATCAAAGCATATATCACCTGGCGCATGATCCATGGGATATCCTCCGGGGTATGAATATGCGGCGAACTGGATACTGTAAGCTTATTTTCCATATAAACTCTTCGCCTCGCGCTCAAGGGTTTTCAGATGCCTTATAAAATGTTTAATCGGTCTGTTTGAGGGGCATATGTATGAACATACTCCACACTCTATGCAGTCTAATAAATTAAAATTAAGAGCTTTTTCCCACATACTCTTTTCCCCAAGCCGGCTTAACATAGAAGGATTTAGCTGCATAGGGCAAAAATCCACGCATCTGCCACAGGCAATACAAGCAGTATAGGATGATTTGCTTACTTCGTCTTGTGTCAATACTACAATACCGGAGGTTCCTTTGATAACAGGTACATCCAGACTGTATTGAGCAATGCCCATCATAGGACCACCGAATAGGATCTTTGCAGGATTTTTGATGCCTCCACAAAATTCTATTACATCCTTTAGGAGTGTCCCTATCTTTACCCTGATATTTTTTGGTTCAACAATGCCATGACCTGTAACTGAAGTAATCCTTTCAATTAAGGGAATGCCATATGCAGCAGCATTCCATATCGCTGCACAGGTACCTGCATTATGCACCAAACAACCAATATCCATCGGCAGACCACCAGATGGCGTATCCCGGCCAGTCAAGGTCTTTATCAGCTGTCTTTCTGCGCCCTGCGGATACTTTACTTCCAAAGGCTCAAGTTGTATTTCGGGTGGCACTTTTTCTCTTATTATTGCAATGGCATCAGGTTTGTTTTTTCCTATGGCAATAATCGACCTGTTAAGGCCGAGGATTGACATAATCACCTTTGCACCTGAGATCACTGCCTCAGGGTGTTCAACCATAAGCCTGTGATCATCAGCAACATGCGAGTCACACTCAACACCGTTTATAATGAGTGTGTCTATTTTCTTTTCCTTAGACGGAGACAACTTTACATGCGTGGGAAATGTTGCTCCTCCCAGTCCGACAATACCGGAGGATTGGATCATTGTAACCAGTTTTTCTCTTCCAATTGAAAACGGGTCTCTGTTAAGAGGCAGCCCATCAACCCATTCATCTTTTCCGTCTGATTCAATAACCACACTCAAAGATTTCCGCCCTGTTAAAGGGTGAATTTTAGGGCCGATCTCTTTTATTTTTCCTGATGTCGGTGCATGAATGGCTACAGACACATACCCTGCAGGTTCTGCGATCTGTTGACCTTTTTTTACTACATCACCTTGCCTGACAATCGGTTTGCAAGGTGTGCCTACGTGTTGATGGACAGGCAAGACATATATCGGACACAAAGGCATATCGACAATTGTCTTGCTACTTACTAAAAAATTTTCTTCCAGCAGATGTACGCCGCCTTTAAATGTTTTTTTCATAATCTCTTTTCAATTGCTTTCTTGGGACACTTATCTATGCAAATCCCGCAACCCATGCATTTTGCTTCGTCTATCGTATATGGATTTTTCAACTCTCCTTTGGGAGCATCTACCGGACAGACCTGGCTGCATATGCTGCATCCATTACACTTATCTTTGAGGATACTAGCTTTTTTCAGCTCAATAACAGACTCTATCACATCTACAGGGCACACCTTCACGCACAGGCCGCATCCTGTGCATTTTGTATGTGTGATACGTGCAGCACTGTTTTTCATAACTGTTACTGCATTAAACGGACATACCTGCTCGCAAGCCATGCATCCTATGCAGCCAGTGCTGCAGATTTTTTTTACTTCTTTCGGGCTGTCTTTTGAGATGCATCTCACTTCGCATTTGGGCAAATCAAAGGGAGCAAGCCGGATAATATGTCGCGGACATGCGATCACACATTTTCCGCATCCGGTACATTTTTCTTTATCCACATAAGGAAGATGATCCTCTCCAATATGTATGGCATCAAAAGGGCACACCTGCTCGCATGTTCCAAGACCAAGACAACCGTAAGCGCATGCCTTTGAACCACCTGCGATAAGCTGCGCAGCCCTGCACTCTAATGGGCCTTCATATATATAATTATCAGCTACATCTTTTACAGTGCCCTTGCAGCACACAGATGCGATCATGCCTCCCAAAGATGCAAGTTTTCTCTCAAGAATTTCTGATATTTTTTTTACATCATTTTCGTGAATTGCCGGACATACCATTTCAGTTTCCGGATTCTCAAGCAGCGCATGGGCAAAAGCTGCACACCCTGCATACCCGCATGCACCGCAATTTGCACCAGGCAGCAGATCAAGAACCAGTTTTTCTCTTGGATCCATTTCTACTGCAAAGGTCATTGCAGCAACCCCCAGCACAAGGGCACAGACAAGCCCAATACCACCGAGTAAAGCTGCTGCCAGCAGTGTCATTTTACCAAGCCTGAAAATCCCATGAAGGCAAGGGATAGTATGCCTGCTGTGATTAAGGCGATTGGAGTACCCTGGAATGCCTCGGGTATATCATTGAGATCAAGATCCTCCCGTATGCCGGAAAAAATGATTAGTGCCATAGTAAATCCTAAAGAGGCACCAATTGCAAATATGCAGGATTCCAATAAATTATACTTCAACTGTATGTTTAAAAGGGATACGCCCAATACTGCACAATTTGTCGTGATAAGGGGGAGATAGATCCCCAATGCCTGATAAAGAGGAAGGCTTACCTTCTGGATAATCATCTCTACCAGTTGGACAAGCGCAGCAATAACCAGGATAAAAACTATGGTTCTCATGTAGACAAAATTAAATGGGATAAGCAGATAATAATCAATAACCCATGTGACAATGGAAGCTAAGGTCATCACAAATATGACCGCAATCCCCATGCCGATGGCTGTTTCTGTACGCCTAGATACTCCTAAAAAGGGGCATATGCCAAGAAACCGGGAAAAGACGAAATTATTTACTAAAGCAGCACCAATGATAAGAACTATATAGTGCATGGCTGATAATTACCCCTGAATTGCCCTATAAAAAAATAGGCGGAAAAGGTCAAGCCTATTTCCGCCTATTTTTAATACCTGATTTTTATATTTACTTATTATTTCTATCCTCTGTTGAGATATTACTGTCACCCTCTATTCTGGAAAGAGATCGTTGAATACCCCTCGCCAGTATCAGTGCAATAAAGAGCACAAGAATTAGAGACACGATGACGACTGTAATGCTGGCTTTCTGCCATCTCTCAACCTTCTGCTGAATGTCTTTAACCTTTTCCTGACCCAGCGCATGATACTTATCAATATCCACTGTCATGCCTATCCAGCCAAATCCTGCTGGTCGTACAAAGCCATTCCCAAAATAAGGGATTGGCGCATAGGCAGTGAAGATCCTTGTCCCGTTAAGTGTATAGGTGAGAGAACCGGACTGGCCGTCAAGTGCCAAACGATGTATCTTGGGAAGATTTTCATCAAAAAACCCGAGCTGCTCTACATTCATTGCACCTTTGCCGGTTGCATTAAGGTCCTCATAATTTGCCCTAGTTAAAACAGGAACAGCCTTTTTTGATGCATCAACACCCTTAATAAGGTAATCAAGTGGGTGAGAGACAACAAACCCATCACGGTCTACCATAAATGTATAGTCAGAATTTTCTATCCCTGCTTCTGCTACATAGCTGAGATCCGTCGGGACAATATGATCGGTAAACTCCATGAGATGTACTGCATTCAAAGTAAGAGCTATTACTCCTGCAAAACCTTTTGCATCAAATACAGGAGCAGTAATGCGCACAACCCCATCAAACCTTGAGCCCGCATCAAACTCTGCCTTGGTGATGTGCTTACCTGCAACCGGTCCCATGTAAAATTCGCCAGGTGCAAGTCCTTTGGCCTTTACAAAATAAAGCTCTTCGCCAAAGTCGCCATTCTGGGGATTTGACATGTCTTTTAAGCTGCCTGATCCGGCAACACCTGTTGAGGTGACCTTTAATACTTCTTTCCCTGCCCTGTTAAGGAAGGTTATCTCTCTGTACACAGGGACAGAAACTTTCACAACCTCTCCATTGGATGTTTTTATTACATCCCTTTTGTTGGAGTTTAAAAAATTCGAATAGGTCGCTTTGTCCCTTGGAAGAATTGTGGCTATTCGTATATCCTTTTCCCGTTCCGAGAGGAACTGCGCAGTTAAATCAGCCAGATTTTTTGCGCGGATCTCAATGGCTTTTTTCTGCTGATCATCTAAGACCTGCAGGTTTGCCTGAGTCGCCTCCTCTCCAACTTTCACAACCCCCCTGCTGATGAGCACACCGACAATTACAAGGGGTAGCACTATAAGGATCACAAAGCTCACCGCAATACTGGAAAAATTAAATTTGCTTTTTATATCCTCATCCATAACCCTCTCCTGGCCCCACTGGCACCCTTATGGTGATGACATGATCAAATTTTATATTATAAAACCATCCCATATCATATAACCACCAAAGGGATAGATATTCCATCCCTTAATCGTTAATAACTGTCGCGATTAGACACCTTCTCCACTAACCCAGAATAATGGCTTTGAATGGGTTAGCATAAAGGATGATCAATGATACAACCAGGGCATAGATTGCGATTGACTCTGTCATAGCAAGACCTACCATCATGGTAAGCATGATCTTTCCCTGAGCCTCTGGATTTCTTCCCACTGCCTCGGCTGCACCTGCGGTTGCCTTGCCCATACCAAGACCAGTACCCAGAGTTCCGAGCCCCATGCAAAGGCCAGCGCCAAGAATAGCTGCTGCAACAAAGATTACCTTTGTCCAATCTGTCTGACCAGCAACCACCACATCAGCGGCTAAGGAAATGGTTGAAGCGGTAAGCAACATTAAAGCCGTAAAAACAAAAATCTTCAGTCTCCTCATCGCACACTCCTTAAGAAATTCGTTATGAATTCAGAATGTTATTCTGAATGTCGGTTCATTTTATACACAACGGAAAATTTTTATGCAAGAGAAATTTTATTCATAAATATTCAATTTCAAGGCGAGAATCAGATATCTATCTGGCATTGCATTGCTTTTCTTGATAAGTATATTCACGAAAGGATTGTAATGAGTATATTCGGCATAGCAATTGCGGTTATTATTCTGATTCTATTTTTCAACTTTTCCAACGGCTTTCATGATGCACCAAACATTGTTAGCACGGTGA
>JAGVNP010000029.1 GCA_020053185.1 Deltaproteobacteria bacterium
ATATCCCAGGTAGAATTGCCGGAAGATGGCATTGATCTACCTGCTGCGGTAAATGATTTTGAAAACAACCTGATACTCCAGGCGCTCAATCGGAGCGGTTGGGTAAAAAATAAGGCTGCACAGCTTTTACAGCTGAACCGCACTACCCTGGTGGAAAAAATAAAAAAGCAGGGAATCAAGCCATTAGCGGACAACGTAAAGCGTAAGGCGTGAAGCGTCAGGAGTAAGCAGTAGGCAGTAAGAAGTAAACAGGTCAAAACGTAGGAGACCTTTGCATAATTGTCTTCCTGTCATCGTGAGGAGCGCAAGCGACGTGACGATCTTATCAAATATCAACAAGTTACGAGATTCCTCACATTCGTTCGGAATGACAACGAGGGGGTTGTGCAAAGGTCTAGTAGGTTTAATTGGTTTCATTTGTTGTATTAGTTAAAAGAAAAAAGCCAAGCATAGCCAATTCAACCAATAAGACAAATGGAACCAATAAAACTTAGTAGCCCTTACTTAGTGCCTTTCTTTACTTTTTACTATCTTATTTTATAAAACTCTTTTGGAATGATGGCTTTTGCGTGTGCTATTACCTTGTTCGAATAAGGCAATAAGACAGAGTCTTTAAGAAAAGGGCTTTTGGCAGGAAGCACTATCTGAAACATGGTAATGAGGATAAGTGCAAAAACTAAGCCTTTAAAAAAACCAAGCGCGCAGCCAAATGCTCTATTTAGATATGAAATTCTGGAAGCCGTAGAGAATTTGTGCAGCACAAGAGACAAGATGCCGATTATTCCATAAGAGATCAAAAACACGCAGATATAAGCAGTTACCTTGCCTGGATTTGGGATACGCAAATATGTGCAGATGGAAGATGCTGCTATGTAGTATCTATTTGCAAGAATGATACCGCAAACAATCGCAACAAGAGATGATATGCCTCTGATAAAACCCTTAAACAATCCGCTGATTATGAATATAGCTAATAAAATGCAGATTCCAATATCCAGAGAATTCATTTTTCTTCCCTTTCGCTGCAACATGCATGGTTTTTTGTCCAATTTATATTGGTGATTGATATCTCTTTTGATAGTGCATTTATAAGCGATTCAATATCATCCTTCTGGCTTAATGGAAAAGCTATACGTACTTTAGCAAGGTAAGCGTCTATTGTGCTAATCACGCCCAAACCGCCATAGCCTTCCAGGATAAACCTCACGTATGAGATATCTTTTCTGTCTAGCGTTAATATGACATGCCCCATCTCATTCATTTCAAGCCGGATACCATAGGAGTCAGCGAAGTTCAAGAAAAGCCGAGTGCCCGAATTGATGTAGTGGTATTTTATGTTGATATTTGCAGGTTTTCTCTGCTACTTTTGTTATTTGAGGGGCGTAAATATGGTTGAGTTAAGAGACATATCAAAAAATTGCAGAATATACATAGATAAAGAAGGAAGATGGTTTTACGAAGGAAAAGAAATAATTCACCCTAAAGTGCTGGATGCGTTTTATTCTAGCCTGGAGATGGATGATAAAGGCAGATACAGGATCGTTATGGAGCCTGAGGTCTGTTATGTAGAAGTTGAGGACACTCCGTTTGTAGTAGTTTCAATCTCTGGCGATAGAGAACATGGATATAAGATGCGTCTGAATAACTCGCAAGTCTATACGCTTGATCCTTCTTTGCTGTGGATTGAAGGCGATAATATGCTCTACACAAAGATAGACAATGGCATGAAAGTAAGATTTTCCAGATCAGCATATTACGGGTTCTGCCTTGAGATGGAAGAGGATAACTCTGGAGATATTGTATTGTGCGTTGAAGGCAAGACGTATACGATTCTACCTTGCAAGCAATGAATTACGCATAGTCAGGAAGTCGCATCTTTAAAGCTAACTTGCCAATTCATTAGAGCTTTACCCTTGTTTTTATCTCCATGTGTTGGTATTATAATAAGATAATAGATTGTTTTTAGGGCATAAAAGGAGGGTCTCATCGTGGAAGGCTTAAGTAGTAAAATTCCCGTAGTAAAGGTAGCCATCCGTGGGGCAAACGGCCGGATGGGTTTGCAGGCTATTTATGCATCCATGGAAAACAATGAGGACGTTCTTGCAAGAGCGAAGCAGAACAAGCTTACATCTACAGATGTCTGGATTGAAGTAGTCTTTGGTGCATTTACCGCAGACATTCCTACAGTCCAGCAGCTTCTTGCAGGAGTTATGCGCTCAGAAAAAGATAAAGTCCTGGAAGGTTATGACAAAAGTGGGACCCCGATCTATAGAATGAAATCAGGCGGAGCGCTTGAGCTAAGGACAAAGTATGTTCCCCAGTCTCTTGACGAGGAGTCGCAGAGGGATCACGTAATTTCGTTTGATCGTCAGGAGATTGTAGATACACCCGAAAGGCTTCCTGCAATAAAAATTCTCTCAAGGGATAAAAAAGATGTTCTCTCTGTTATTCGCCATGTCAATGTGAGACTGGGAGAGCTCTCTGGTGAAGCAATAATGGATAAAATGCTCGACCTTGCAGAAGGTCTTGGTGCGAGCGTGCTGCTTTCCTGCGTTGGTGATACTGCCAAGAAATCTGAAAGTATGCGAAAAT
>JAGVNP010000075.1 GCA_020053185.1 Deltaproteobacteria bacterium
TCCTCAAAACGCAAGCGGCAAGACAAAACTGGAGTTAATAAATGGGGGACTCACATTTAAAACTACTGATCTGTATGATCTTGACGACGATGGGGCATTTACAGTCGATGACTATGCTTCTGACAAAAGAGTGAATGATTCAAACGCTTCAGGGTTCATTGACGGCCAGGACATTATCTTTAGTTTTAGCGATGGAGCAGATAATGATTCAAACGGCTATATAGATGATATCTCCGGATGGGATTTTCTTTTTGATGACAACGACCCTTATGATGAGGTCCACTTTGACCATGGCACCGGACGTGCAGAAGATGCAGCTGCCGAAGCTAACAATGACCAGGGCGTGGCAGGGGTCTGCCCAAAGGCAAGGATTATGCCGCTTCGCGTGTGGGACAGCTTTGTAGTAGACATAAACCCGTACGCCCAGGCCCTTGTGTATGCAGCTGATAACGGGGTTCATGTGACAGAGGCTGCATTAGGAACAATCAACACCACAGACTTCGGCCGCCAGGCAACACAGTATGCATATGAAAAGGGTATAGCCGTCATGACAGTTTCCTCTGACCTGAACACAGCCGATCATAATCCTGAGGCAACGTTTAACAATACAATCTTTGTGGCCGGGGCAGTAGCAGATACACAGATGGCAACAGATACACCTGGATTTAATGTGTCGGCACTATATCCTGGGCTTGGCGTCTCCCCTGTGCAGCAGCCAATAATGACCTGGTTCAGAAATTCAAACGTGACACAGTATGGCGGACATCATCATATCACCATGATGCAAGTTACCGGTTCTCAATGCACAGGTCAGGCTGCCGGAGCCGCAGCATTGATAATCTCCAGAGGGCTTGAACTCGGCATGAGGCTCACCTCGAACGAGGTAAAGCAGATACTTACCTTAACCGCAGAAGATGTTCTCCCGGAAAACACACAGGGTTTGGGGACTCCTGATCCCTGCCAGATAGGGTGGGATCAGCATTTCGGCTATGGCAGGGTGCAGTTAAGGCATGCTATTGACCGTGTGGCAGCATTAATACCCCCTGAGGCAACTATCGAGAAACCAGGTTGGTATGAAATACTCGACCCGGACCTGGATAACGACGGGGACATTGACAATCGCCATATTCCCATAGTCTGTACTGCCTCCAATAAACGCGACGGCGGGGAGTTTTCCTGGAGTTTGGAGTTTGCCCCGGGCATTGAACCTACTGACAGCGATTTTCAATTGCACTCAATTGCAGTTGGGACTGAGGCGCATTCTGTTGGCATAGATTACAGCAGCGGAATAAGGCCGGGAGAAGTTCTGGCACAGCTAGACCTTCAGGATGTAATGAATGCCTTTCCTGATGGCACTGATTTTACAGCACCACCTGATGTGAGCGGAGCGCTAAACATTGGCCAGGCAGATGTGCCTTCTAACCAATTTTGTTTTACTGTACGGCTCAGGGTTTTTGATAGCAAACACCCTGAAAACTTCGGAGAAGATAGAAAGTGCATCTTTGTTCATGATGATCAAACCTTAAAACCCGGATGGCCGAAATTTTTAGGCGGGAATGAAGGATCAGCCGCCTTAGTAGATTTAAATCGCGATAATATACTGGATATCATAGTCCCGGCACAATCCGGCGAGTTGTGTGTTTTTGACATGAATGGCAACTTCTTGCCAAGTTTCAACAAAGGTGTTCCTGTCCAAACAATGATTTATGAAACAGTGGAACATCATCTGGACAGTCCGGGTTATGCAAGTGGACGGGTAGAGCCGCATCTAGGCTCATTTGCCATTGCTCCTGCTGTGGGTGATATTGACGGAGATGACATCCAGGAGATCGTTTGTGCTGCAGAAAACTGGGTGTATGTATGGAAGGCTGATGGGAGCATGCAGCCGGGATTTCCTGTGCGGATCGATGCTAGTTTTTCCAAGAGCAGTCTAACCAATTCAAGCAATGCTATCTCGCCAGGCATGCTCGCAGCACCGGTGCTTGCTGATCTTGATAATGACGGAGAGCTTGAGATTATTGCCTCAGCATTTGATCAACATGTATATGTCTGGAAAGCAGATGGAAGCGAGCTTCCAGGATGGCCGGTATATGTCCGCAGTGGAGCGCAGGGTGGTAAGATTGCTGGTACGCCTGCGGTCGGAGATATCGATGGGGATGGCATGCTTGATATCGTGGTTGGAACAAATGAGTACTATGGTATGGGCGACGGCACACGTCTCTACGCCATATACCACGATGGATATCTCCATGACGAAGACCCGGACGGGAGCCCGGAAGACTTTAATTCAGCCAACCAGCTTGACCCTGATGCATTTCTGCCCGGATGGCCGGTGGCAATGGACGGTCTGCTTCCAACTATTCTGCCTCTTATAGGCCCGTCAGGATCAAGCCCTGTTCTGCTGGACACTGACTCAGACGGAATCTTAGATGTCGCATACTGCATAATGTCAGGAGAACTTACAATCTATGGTGGTGATGGTTCCACAAAACTTACATTGGCCACTCAACCCTTTGGCGCATTGAGCAATGACGATTCCGGAACTGGCGTCAAGGCCGTTAACATGGTAGAGATCCCTGCAGTTGCAGACTTTAATCAAGACGGCCGACCGGAAATATTAAAAGGCGGAGTAGATATTAACTTCGCA
>JAGVNP010000267.1 GCA_020053185.1 Deltaproteobacteria bacterium
AAAGAGAGCACATGAAACTCTATCCCATAAAAAATTTTCATTCTCTTTTACAAAAACCATTCACAACCATACCCCTCCCACCTATTACGACACAGTCTCTCGGGGGAGAGGAGTGAGGTGAGGGGTTTTATTCAACTCTCCCCGTTAAATTTGCCAAAGGCGAAGATGATTTCAGCCGTATTCAGCGGGGTGAATAAGTTTTTGTTTCGCAGTTATCAATCAGTGCCTGATTGCGTCTAGACTTCTTTCTTTAAGATCTTTTCTTTTAAAGTATCCCACTGCTCCTTTGTCAGTGTGCAGAGATTTCCCTCTTCGCCGATCTCTACATGGTCAGGTGCGATCTTTACCACAGGGCAGCACGATCCCTTCTGGCACAATGTTACGATCTTCATTTCGTTTTCCTTTTTCATAAATACTCCTTTTATGTGTAAAGTTTTTGGCCTTTTTCAGACTGTCTTATTCAGGTCAGCAAGCATGGCATCAATATCGATGCCGTATGTCTGCGCAATGTCTCCGAGTTGTAGCATGCCTGACTCTAGTTTTGCCATTGGGCAGTGAAGACAGGGCAGGCTGTAGTTGGCAAGGACTTTTGCTGCCTCTTGTGATTTGAGAACCTCATCGAGTATGGTCTCTTTTGTGTATTTTCCCATCTATTTTCTCCCCCTTTAACCTTGAGTAGGGTCTCAGGTCTGTTTTGTCAAATTCTTATCGGGTTGTTGCGCAAACGAGATTACTTATTTTTGCTTTAGGAGCTTCTCAATAGAAAGAATTTTCTGATCAAAGTAGTATATGTGCAAGCCCATAGCAAAAAGAGCAAGGTCTCTGAAGAGGAAAGACCAGTTGATCTTCAGGGAGGCAGGCGAATTGCCAAAGCACCCGCAGGAGATATCAAGACCACGAATCAACGATATGACCAGGGCACAGGAAAAAACTCCGAGAAGGAGAGTGGCAACCAGGCTTCCTAAGCGCGCGTAAATGCCCAGGATGAGACTTATAGCCACAGCGATTTCTATCCATGGAAGGGTAGTGGCGAGCAGTAGAGAAAGATTGTCCGGCAGGATCTGGTAGTTGTCAATTGCCTGGGCAAACCCTAAAGTATCGCAGGCTTTTTCGACCCCTGCATAGAGAAAGATTGCACCGAGAACAAGGCGGAAAACAACAGAAAACATGGGCGATGTTGCGATGCTGTAGATTCTGTTTTTCATTTTTTGTCTCCTCCGGAGTTTCTTCTGTGAATAGCCGGGGAATATACCACCCCGTCTAAAAAGGCAAGATACAAACCAAGAAAAATATCTTGACAACATTTGGCGATTTTGCCAAATGATCAAGTATGACGATAAAAATGGATCAGAAAAAACAAAAACTATTTGAGGCGCGGGCAAAGATCATCAAGGCAATGGCGCACCCCACGCGGTTGTTCATTGTGGATGAACTTTCAAAAGGTGAAAAGTGCGTGTGCGAGATCACCGGCATGATCGATGCGGACATCTCCACTGTATCCAAACATCTTTCTGTACTCAAGGCATCCGGAATTATCCAGGATGAAAAGCGGGGCTCCCAAGTTTATTATAAGTTGAAATGCTCTTGCATCCTTGGTTTTTTCAACTGCGTAGAAAATGTGATCAAGACCACAGCGAACGATCATAAAAAACTGATACGGTAAAAGACATGCCTTTTGAGTGGAAAAAATTTTTGTATATTGTCGCAATATTCTTGGGCTGCTTTTATCTGCCGATTGACAGTACCCGCTTTACAGGTGCGGTGTTCGAAGGTCTTGCCCTGGTGAAATGGTATGCGAGGGAGCATGTGCTCCTGTGCCTTGGGCCCGCATTCTTTATTGCAGGCGCTATCTCGGTATTTGTAAGTCAGGCTTCAGTGATAAAATATTTTGGCGCAGGAGCAAGCAAGATTCTTTCCTATGGTGTGGCATCTGTTTCAGGCACGATTCTGGCTGTATGCTCCTGTACAGTGCTTCCCATGTTTTCCGGCATATATCAGAGGGGTGCAGGCTTGGGTCCGGCAATAGCTTTTCTTTATTCAGGCCCTGCAATCAATGTGCTTGCAATCATCCTGACTGCAAAGGTGCTCGGATGGAAGATCGGCCTGGCGCGCGCAGTAGGCGCAATAGTGTTCAGCATCGTGATCGGCCTGATCATGCACTTCATATTCTTAAAAGAAGAGAGACAGCGCCATGCAACAGGGAATTTTGTTTTGCAAGAAACCAAAGAGAATCGTTCGCCTGTAAAAAATATTCTCTACTTTTTTTCCATGATAGCGATCCTGGTGTTTGCGAACTGGGCAAAACCACAAACAGACAAAGGGATCTGGGCGCTTATTTTCCAATATAAGTGGTGGATCACCGGCATTTTCTCCATAGGCCTGGCGTTAATGATCACTCAATGGTTCAAAAAAGAAGAGCTAAAGGAATGGGGAGAATCCACATGGGGTTTTAGCTTGCAGATTCTGCCTCTTTTGTTGTTCGGTGTATTGATCTCCGGGTTTCTCCTCGGCAGGCCAGGCCATGAGGGTATCATTCCCTCCCGATTTGTTGCTAGTTTGGTGGGCGGGAATTCGTTCTTCGCTAACTTCTTTGCATCAGTGGTTGGAGCTTTCATGTATTTTGCAACGCTTACCGAGGTCCCTATTGTTCAGGGGCTCATCGGCTCAGGCATGGGCAAAGGCCCTGCGCTTGCCTTGCTTTTGGCTGGCCCTGCCCTGAGTCTTCCCAGCATGCTGGTGATCAGGTCTATTCTCGGCACAAAAAAGACAGTAGCATATATCGGTCTGGTGATAATCATGGCAACAGCAACCGGCATGTTGTTTGGCTGGCTGGTAGCATAGGAGGCAAGATATGAAGCAGAAAGAAAAAAAGATAAAAGACATGGTGAAAGACGGGTATGGAAAAATCGCAAAAACAGGCACATCGTGCTGCGGCCAGAGTTCTTGCTGCGGGAGTTCTGATTTTTCAATGATAAGCACGCGAATAGGATACAGCGATGAAGATTTAAAAAATGTGCCTGAAGGCGCAAATCTTGGCCTTGGGTGCGGAAATCCTATTGCGCTCGCCTCGCTCAAAAAAGGAGAGGTGGTGCTCGACCTTGGCTCTGGCGCTGGGTTTGATGCGTTCCTTGCCTCTGCGAGGGTTGGGAAAAAAGGCAAAGTGGTCGGCGTAGACATGACTCCCGAGATGCTTGAGCGGGCACGAGAAAATGCCAAAAAAGGCGGATATGGAAATGTCGAATTCAGGCTTGGTGAGATAGAATCCCTTCCGATAGAAGACAACTCTGTCGATGTAGTGATCTCAAATTGCGTGATCAACCTCTCTCCTGACAAGCAAGCAGTGTTCAAAGAAGCATTCAGGGTAATCAAGCCAGGTGGAAGACTCATGGTTTCAGACCTTGTTATTAAAAAGGCCCTGCCAGCAAAGATAAAAGAATCTGTTGAGGCATATGTGGGATGCCTTGCTGGCGCGATTAAGAAAGACACATACATAAAACATATAAAAGATGCCGGGTTTAAAGAAATAGAGATTTTGTATGAGAAATATTATCCGGTCGAGGGCATGGCAAATGATCCTGCGGTTCAGGACGTCCTCGGCGATACAGATCTTAAGGGTGCAGATCTGAAGACGATCGAACGTTCGGTGCTCAGTATAGGCGTAAAGGGCATCAAGCCGCTATAAAGGAGAGAAACCATGAAGATCGAGATCTTGGGAACGGGGTGCCCCAAGTGCAAAAAACTCTATGAGAATGCACAAGCTGCAATAAAAGAGCTTAACATCCAGGCTGAAGTAGTGAAGATCGAAGACATCAACAAGATCACTGGTTATGGAGTGTTCACCACGCCAGCACTCGCGATTGACGGCAAAGTAAAGATAGTAGGCAAAGTAGCCTCAGCAGATGATATCAAAAAACTTCTAGGAGAGTGATATGACGCAAGGTCTTGCTAAGAGGCTCTCTTTTCTGGATCGGTACCTGACAGTGTGGATTTTCCTGGCCATGGCAGCGGGTGTATTGCTCGGTTACTATGCACCGGGGGTTGGGGACTGGATAGGGTCGCTGCGACCCGAAGGCACCCAGACGAGCATCCCGATCGCTATCGGCCTGATCCTGATGATGTATCCGCCGCTGGCCAAGGTCAA
>JAGVNP010000028.1 GCA_020053185.1 Deltaproteobacteria bacterium
AAAGAGAGCACATGAAACTCTATCCCATAAAAAATTTTCATTCTCTTTTACAAAAACCATTCACAACCATACCCCTCCCACCTATTACGACACAGTCTCCCAGGGGAGAGGAGATTAATTAAATGGAAAGGGTTTTAATTTTGCAGCTAGTGATAGTCAGATTTGGTAAGCGTTCAAAAAAATTTAACCGCAACTCTTCATGAGAACCAGGTAAAGATGGAGAGTGGTGCCCATGATCTCGGTGATTTCTTCCTTAGTGTATCTTTTGCCCTTGCCGATGCCAGGACATTTGCTGGCAGCTTCTTTCCATGCTTCTTCTGATTTGATCATATGGTACCAGAATGGGAATGACCAGCACTGTATTGGCCGCACAGGATAGATTGCGCACCCGTTCTCATAGAAGATGCATCTGCCAGTGTCGTCCTCGCGGATGCTGTAGCTGTCTTTAAACGGATAAAGGCATCTCTCGACAAACATCTCGCGATCTATGTCGAGGAATTCTGCAATTGCAGTGATCTCGTCCTCATAGACATAGATGATTCCGGTCTCTCCGTTGCAGCATGTGCCGCAGCGCTGGCACTCGAAACAGAGACCGTTCTCGATGTATACGGGCTTGTTTTCCAATGGATGCGGCCTTATCTGTATTCTTCCCGCACCGGATAGAATACGTCTATGATCGAACAATCGGTGAGCGCATTGCCGGAGTGTTTTATGCTGGAAGGGATCACTACAACCGAGCCAGGCTCAAGCACGAGGGGCTTGCCTTCTACGGTAAGCTCAAATTTTCCCTGCATGACATTCACCACCTGCTCATGCGGATGAGTGTGCTCTGGCATTGGCGAGCCAGCCTTGATGTCCCAGTGCACAATGGTCATGTTTTCCGAATGCACGAACTTGCCTTTGTAGCCTGGCAGTATTTCTTTTACTTTGATATCTTTCAGTCGAAGATGTTCCATAATAAATCTCCCTCAATATTAATTATACTGGTCTCTTACTTACTATTACAGAATTACTAAGGTCAAGGCCTGCTTGGTTCAATTGCCCTGGCTAGATTGTTATGCTAGCATGTTATTGATAACTATAAAATAAAGTCCTATTCATTAAATTTAAGGGAACCCCTCACCTTAATCCTCTCCCCAGGGGGGAGAGGGAAGGGTGAGGGGGAGAATATTCAGGAGTGAAGATTAATGAGATTCAACAAAATTATATTTTTAGTAATGTTCTTTATGGCCTCGACTTTTTTTGCATCATATACAGAGGCAAAAGAGAAAGATCAGATCCTTGCGAAAAAAACTTTGACGCGGTGGATTGACCCTGTGATTACGGAAGGGAAACTGGTCAAAGATCTTGCAGACCAGCCCCTCTCACAATTAAGACTGTATGCATACAGAAACGGAGAATTTGCGCCAATCAGGTTTCAGATAGATGAGATGACAGAAGGCGGAGACTGGATTTTGCCGGAGGGCCCACGACCGAACAGCAGCTTAAGCAATGGAAAGCTCGATGTTTGGGACAAGATAGTCTTTATGGCAGATGATACAGGTGATCGGATCTCAAAGGATGCATGGCCAAAAGCATATGCAAAAGGAGCTGAGATCGAGGTAATCGATCCACTTACCGGAGGAAAGGGCTGGTGCTATATAATTGCCTTTACTGCAAATCCTCCTGACAAGGCAGCGTTGCCTGATTATGTGCAGTATGATTATGCATCAGAGATAGTGAGGACCGAATATTTTGGTTGCGAGTATGTGATAACCAAGAAAGGGTTGCATACCACATTCTACAAAAGACTCTGGGGCGAAAAAAAGATAGGAGCCAGCGGTGAGAGCTTTGTTGACCGGCTCAAGATCAGAATAAAGACCAAAGCGCTCTTTGGATCGGTGGCTGTTCAATTAAATGAAGACCAGATGAAGAGCGATGTGCTTGCATACAAACGAGGCCCGGTAAGGGTGATCAGGCGAGGGGAGCAGTATGTGCTTTTGCCAGCCGGTCTAAAGGCTGCGCGTGCAGTCGCTGATGTTGTGCTGTACCGCAACATAAGCACCGTGCCCATGGTGCTAAACATTCCGTTCAAGCTCGACACTGTGCTCACTGCTGCTAGTGTGAAGCTCGGAACCGACAACAGCGACAAGGCCTGCGGCGGAAAGGTTTATAATTCGAACAACCTCAAAGGCTTTGCTGTGGACGGCAGGATGGACGATGGAGAGGATAAATTCAATCCAAAACTCGACAAGTGGCGGCTTGTAACCGGAAATTTTGGCGCATTCATGAGCAGAACCATATTCACTCCTGAAGTTTTGCAGAAGGTTGATATTGTAATGGGACTCATCGACGATGCCACGTATAAAGATCCTCCGGAATCCAATCCCGGATGCTTCGGATATGTCTGGCAGGATTGGAATATATCTCGGCTGGAAAGAGGGAAGTATCACCTTTTTGTCGAAGTTTATGTCATGCCGGACTATAAGGTCGGTGATGAGGTTCCATATTTGAATTATCAGGATCAGCCAATAAAGGTGAGATCGGGAAATATCGAAGGGAAAAACCAGGCGCTTCTTGTGCCAAAACTGGGAAGCAAATACAGATAAAATTCTAATAGGGGGTGATGTATGACAGATGCGTCAATTCAGGCCCTGAGTGTTTTAAGAAGCACGGAAAATCTTCAGTGGTATGTGGTTCCGCTGCTCATCTTTGTGATCTATGTGTATGTGGCAGAGGCTGAGAAGAAGAATTGGAGCGTTGTACTTTTAGGGATCTGTCTGTGGGCAGGCGAGCTTATATGGGAGATGTTTAATGCGCTCATCCTCCATTTCACCCAGTATGCAGCGCTTTGGAGCACGCCTGGAAAATCCGCGTATGTGATTTATGCAGGGCTGAAT
>JAGVNP010000053.1 GCA_020053185.1 Deltaproteobacteria bacterium
AGTAGGTGCGGATTTCGCCTAACGTCGCGTTGGTATCTAGAGTCCATATGACTAACTTGCCACTATCATGAGTTTTTTGGGTACCCTTGAAATCGGTGAGCGAGAGCAAAAAAATCCGGAGGATAGCAAAACCTGAGCGTAGCGAATTGGTTGCGGCGGATTTTTTCAAATGAGCGAACAAACCTGAAAGGCGGTTTCGTGGGGCGCCCTTTCTTTCCCTATTTCTTTGGGCGAGCAAAGAAATAGGTAGTAGTGGTGCAAAGAAAGGAACGAATTAGGACTTAGCATGGAATTCAGTGTTTTTCTGGATTCCCGCCTACGCGGGAATGACAAAGGTAATACGGGAATGATAAGAACAACGCATCCTTCAGTCTTCGACCTTTGGCATAAATCCCTTACGTCGAACAAACAAGCTGATTGCTGACCGCTGAGGGCTGAAAGAATCTTTTGATCTTTGCCCCAATCTATGCAAAATAAGATTCTCACGGAGAGTTTATGAAGATCTTGATATTTGATCCAATAGGTGGCGCAAGCGGGGATATGATCCTGGGAAGTCTCATCCATTTTGGATGCCCGGTGAGTCATTTGAAAAAGACCTTTGATAGCCTTGGTATTGGAAAATATGCGATCAAAACCTCGCCAAAAAAGATCAACGGCATTGAAGCAATTGACCTGAAATTTGATATCCCGAAGACAGATACACCAAGAGACTACAGCCAGATAAAGAAACTCATTACCAAGGCAAAGATTTCGAAAAGTACAAAAGAAAGTAGTTTAGCAATATTCGAGGCACTCGCACATGCAGAGGGTGAAGTGCATGGGGTGAAAGTGAATGACGTACATTTTCATGAGATCGGCTGTCTTGATTCCATCCTCGATATTGTGGGCATTGCTGCTGCAATTGAGTGGCTCAATATAGATAAGATCTATACAAGGCCAGTACCTCTTGGCTCTGGGATGACTAAGTCCATGCATGGAATCATCCCTGTTCCTAGCCCTGCAACAATAAAACTTGTGGAAGGTCTCAATGTCAGGATCACTGATATTGAAGGAGAGCTTACCACGCCCACAGGTGCTGCTGTATTGATGGCACTTCAAGAGAAAGGTTCTGCACCATCAGATCTTATCATACTTGGCTCAGGATATGGATGCGGGGACAGAACATACAAAGACTGGCCAAATCTGTTTAGATCAATTTTATGTGATGTGCCTGAAGAGAAAAAGGATCAGATTTATGTAATTGAGACAGACATTGATGACATGATCCCTGAAGAATGGGAGGGTGTCAGAGAGGCGCTCTTTGAAAAAGGTGCGCTTGATGTAAGCCTCACTCAAAAGATAATGAAAAAAGGAAGGCCCGGTGTAGGGCTTACAATAATTTGTGCTTCATCACTCCTTGATACGCTTATCGATGCTGTTCTTACTCATACAAGTTCGATCGGAGTGCGGTACTATCCTGTTCAGAGAAAAATCCTGGAAAGAAAAGAGTTTTCTATAAAGACAAAATACGGCATCGTAAAGATAAAAGAAGTTGTGAGGCCTGATAAAAAAAAGACATACAAGCCTGAATATAAGGACATGCTCAAGATATCGACTGAAAAAAAGGTTGGCATTCTCGTACTAAAGGCTGAGGTTAATAAGGCAATGAAAAAGAGAGAAGGCAAATAATGGCAGAAAATATACTCAAAGGATTTCTTGAGGCATACAAGACAGGAAAGATCAGCGAAACTGAAGCAGAAGAAAAAATCCTCAGGCTCTTCTACGAAGAAGGTGAGTTCTTTTTGCTGGATATCCACAGGGAAAAGCGTATCGGGTTTCCTGAAATCATATTTGCTGAAGGTAAAGAGACCGGTCATCTGCTTGCCATTATCGAAAAGGTTTTAACAAAGAAGGATGTAGTGTTTGTCTCTCAGATCGATACTGAAAAAGAAAAAAAGATCAGGAAAAATTTTCCGAAAAATACAATAGAGAAGGCAGGAAAACTCCTTGTCATAAAGAAAAAGAAAAGTAATTCCAGGGAAGCGCTCGGCACAGTAGGCATCATCACTGCAGGAACATCGGATATTCCATATGCAGAAGAGTGTTCGCTTATCTTGACCGAACTTGGGGTTAAGGTGATCACGTCATATGATTCTGGCGCAGCAGGCATGCACAGGCCGCATTTAAGTCTGAAACAGGTGAAAGATTCACAGGTGCTTATTATATTTGCAGGCATGGAGGGTGTGCTTCCTACTTTGATTGCCTCGCTAACTGATCATCCAGTGATCGCAGTGCCCACGCCAATTGGCTATGGATATGGCGGTGCTGGAGAAGGTGCGCTCACTACCATGCTTCAGACCTGCGTGCCAGGGGTAATGGTAGTCAATATAGGAAACACGATCGGCGCTGCAGCAGGCGCTATAAGGATTTTACGTGCAATAAGGAAAAACCATGATCAATAAGATAATCAAAACTTTCAGGGAAAAGGAGAGAATTCTTGTAATGTTCTCTGGCGGGGTTGACAGCACTCTGCTTGCAAAGATTGCCTATGATGCATTGGGAGAGAGGGCGCTTGCAATCACAGTTGATTCGCCGATTGTCCCGCGATCCGAGATTGCTGATGCAATGGATATGGCAAAAATCATCGGCATACAGCATATGCTTATACGTATTAATGAGCTGGACAATGAAGAATTCAAGAAGAACCCGGCTAACAGGTGCTACATATGCAGAAAGATAAGGGACTATATAATAGGTTCATGGGCGCACAATGCGGGTTTTCAGGTGATAGCTGACGGCATGAATTTCTCTGACCTTGGCGATTACAGGCCAGGGCTTAAAGCAGCAGATGAGGATGGGGTCTGGCATCCTTTTATAGAATTCATCATACCCAAGGATGACATACGTGCGTTCTCAAAAGATTTGGGTCTTCCTTCATGGGATAAGCCGTCCACCGTATGTCTCTGCTCCAGGTTCCCCTATGGATTCGAGATAGAAAGAGAAATGGTTACGCGGGTGGACAAGGCAGAGTTTTTTCTGAAAGACCTTGGTTTTAAAGAGGTGAGGGTGAGATGCCTTCCCTATGACGCTGCTGTCATAGAGGTTGATAATATAGACCTTGCCTTTAGATCGCGCGATCAGGTTATATCAAAGCTAAAAGAACTCGGTTTTTTATTCATTACGCTTGATCTGGAAGGGTTTGCCAGCGGAAAGATGAACAGGGCAATAAAGAAGTCAGGGACCAGGGAACAGTGATCAGGGTCCAGGGATAAGAGTGAAGGAATAAGGTAAAAAACCCGGATTTTTATTGAAAATAGTGTTGCCTCTTTTTTTTGCTATCACTATAATATGAAGATATCCTTTTGAAAGGTAAAGCAAAGCTGCAAATGAAGCCAATAACTGAGATATCGAAAGAAGAATGTGCGCGTCTCAAAGCTGTTTTTTTTGATATTGATGATACGTTTACCCTTGAGGGTAAAATCCTGAAAGAATCTTTCTCAGCTCTGTGGGATCTTCATGATGCAGGGTTTTATGTGGTGCCAATAACCGGCAGACCTGCAGGCTGGTGCGACCATATAGCACGCATGTGGCCTGTGGACGGGATTGTGGGTGAAAACGGCGCATTCTATTTCTATTATGATGAAAAAGATAAAAAGCTCAAGCACCGCTATTTTTTTTCGCCTGAAGAAGCGAAAAAGAGAAAAGCAGATCTGGATGCGATCAAAAAGGAAGTGCTCGAAAAAGTTCCTGGCGCAGCTAATGCATCAGACCAGCCGTACCGCTTGTTTGATCTGGCAGTTGATTTCTCAGAAGATGTTTCTCCGTTAGCCGAACAGGAGATAGACAAAATATGTGAGGTGTTCGCACAGCACGGTGCTCATTATAAAATAAGCTCTATTCATGTGAACGGCTGGTTCGGCGATTATGACAAGCTCTCCATGACAAAGCTGTTTATTGAAGAGCGGCTTCGTATGAATA
>JAGVNP010000152.1 GCA_020053185.1 Deltaproteobacteria bacterium
AGCGGCTTTGTGTATGCCCTGTGAAAGAGCTTTGAGTGTATAAAAAATTCATCATTCAGATTTTTCTGGAAGAACATACGGTGAATAAGGTGCTGGTTCTGATCAGTAAACCTTGACACCACCTTCGCGCAGTGCTCGCAATATCGGTTTATCTCCTCAAATAAGAATTTAAAGGCCATATCCCTTAATGTTTCCAAAAGCACGGGTTTCAGATTATCATCCTCTTCATTGCTTATCCTGAGTTCTTCAATCTGTATCTTTTCCTTAAATTCTTTTAAGATATAGCGAAGCTGCGAGGTAAGGTTGACAAACTCGGGATCCAGTTCCTCCTGGATGGTCATGGTTCTGATAAAATCCATGAGATCATTCTTCAGCCTGGTGACTTTATCAACCTTTACAATAGCAAAGACATCAAGAAGCCCTTCCATAAAGGAGCAGTCCACAACTGAGATATTCTCTTTTTCTTCTTCTCTGTCTTTTATCTGGACAACCGTTGCAGATCCTTTGAAAACTTCTTTGTCCAGCGAGTAAAATCTTAAGTTTGGGATCACATCGCCGATCTTGAAGATGAGACTGCCGTCCTTCATTATAAAAGTGACGCCCGTGATAGAATATACGACGACCTGGCAAGCGTGTTCTTTTCCCTGAAAATCGTGGAACTTAACTACCTTTGTGGTGTCGCCCGACTCCACAGTATACACGCTATGTTTAAAATCCCCTACCAATCTCACTTAAATTCTCCTCGATATCTTACTTAAGCCTGATCGGCCAACCAAAACAAGAAGTTTAGAATTTAAGCGCACTCGCTCATATCCCCGCTGATTTTCTGGATCGCATGAGGTAGGGCCGCTATGATAGCACTGAGGCAGTCCTTTACCC
Source organism: Deltaproteobacteria bacterium (assembly GCA_020053185.1). Classification (GTDB taxonomy): domain Bacteria; phylum Desulfobacterota; class Desulfomonilia; order UBA1062; family UBA1062; genus JAGVNP01. The sequence continues at coordinate 880 of JAGVNP010000152.1, forward strand.
CGCCAGGGCTTCCCGGAAGATTCACGATAAGAGTTTTTCCCCTGATCCCGGCTACTGCACGCGAGATCATTGCATGAGGCGTCTTTTCCAGACTTTTCATGCGCATTACCTCTGCCATGCCAGGAATCTCTTTTTCAATCACCTTTAAAGTGGCATCCGGTGTTACATCGCGCGGAGATACGCCAGTGCCGCCTGTGGTCACGATAAGCGAAAGTTCTTTGCTGTCACACCAATTTTTCAATGTAGAAACGATAAGGTCATGTTCATCAGGAATGATTTCATATATGTCTACGCAGATGCCTGCATCTTTAAGCATGTCACGGACAAGCTTGCCGCTCACATCCTCTCTCTGTCCCTTGGAGCCTTTGTCACTTAAAGTAATAACTCCTGCTCTCATCATTATCGTTTCAACTCTTTCAGCCTGCCAGCTGCAGCAGCTGCCAGAGCGCCTGGGATTGATTTACTCTTTGCCAAAGCAGAAAGGTCCCTGATATTTAGATATGGGAGAAGCTTCATTGCTATACCTAGCGGAGTTTTCGGGTTGCTTACCAGGGCTGCTTTTACAGGATATATTCTCATCCATTCCTTTTTTGCTGCAATATAACGCAAGACCTCGTCGTTGATCTCGCGGTTGTTGGCGATCATCATGACTTCTGCATCAGTAAGCTTGGGGGAAGAGATAACAGCCATCTGAATCACCCTGTTCGGGTCGCGAAGAAGTATACCCCTTGCCTCTTTTGATCCTTTGAGCGCAAGGTCTATCTTTTCAGACACACCCATGGCCTGTATCTGCTGAGTCAGGCCCTCTCTTTCCTGGGAGTTCTCATCCGCCATCTTTTCTGGACTCTTTGGCTACCTTTTCCTGGATATTCATCGGGGCTTCCTCATAGTGGGAAAAACTTAAGGTGAATGCCCCTCTACCTGAGGTGATTGACGTGAGATCGCTTGCGTATCTCAGCACCTCTGACATAGGAACTTTTGCCTTCAACTCCTGAGCTCTTCCTCTGGCTTCCATTCCCTCAATCTTTGCACGTCTGCTGTTGAGATCGCCCATGACATCACCCATACTCTCTTCAGGAACAGTGATTTTTATGTTCATAATAGGCTCAAGCAGAATAGGTTTGCAGGCTTCCATTGCTTTTTTGAATGCCATAGACCCTGCGATCTTAAATGCCATTTCTGAAGAGTCTACTTCGTGGAAAGATCCGTCAAAAAGTTTTACCCTTAAATTAACTACCGGGTATCCGGCAAGGGGCCCTTCTTTCATGGCCTCAATAATTCCTTTTTCTACAGCAGGAATATACTGTCTTGGGATGGCGCCACCTACGATAGCATTCACAAATTCAAATCCCGCATTTGGACCGGTTGGCCCGACTTCGATCCACACATCACCAAACTGGCCGTGTCCGCCTGTCTGCTTCTTGTATTTGCCCTGCACCTGGGTGGATGCTTTAATGGTCTCTTTATATGGAACCTTTGGCGGCTTTAGTTCAACTTCAACCCCGAATCTTCTCTTTAGTCTGTCTACCGCAGTCTCAATATGGACCTGCCCAAGACCGGAGAGTATGAACTCGTTGGTCTGATCATCGCGGTGGACTTTTAATACCGGGTCTTCTTCCATCAGACGCTGAAGCCCTGGGAATATCTTGTCCTCATCACCCTTTGTTTTTGGCTTTACTGCCATGTGCATGACTGCTTCAGGATATTCCGGTGAGGAGAATTTCAATTCTGAATTTTCACTTAAAAGAGAATCTCCTGTCTTTGTTTCCTTGAGCTTTGCAACTGCAAAAATATCTCCTGGCCCGACCTGCTCGAGTGGCTTCTGCGCCTTTCCTTCAAGAGCAAAAATGGCGCCGATCCTTTCTTTTACATCGCGCGAAGAATTGTTTACGCTCGAGTCAGGATTCAATGTGCCTGAAAAGCACCTGATAATGCTTAGCTTTCCGGTGTACGGATCGCTCATGGTCTTGAACACATAGCCTGTAAATGGCTCGCTCTCCTCAGGCTTCAACTCTTTGGCTTTGCCATGGCTATCCTTGAGCGCCGGGATCAGTCTGTCCTTCGGGCTGATCGCTGTGGATGCAATAAAATCCATTAATGGCTGCACACCCATATTTAAAAGCGCAGAGCCTGCAAACACAGGGAGAAACTTTCCTTTCACAAGACCGCCAGCCAGGGCAGTGGATAGCTCTTTCATGGACAGATCTCCGCCTTCCAGATATTTTTCCATGAGAGAATCATCAACCTCGGCCAGATCCTCGATCACCTCAGAATAGGTTATATCCAGCAAATCTGCCATATCAGCCGGC
>JAGVNP010000219.1 GCA_020053185.1 Deltaproteobacteria bacterium
GCTCAATGGCATAGTGTATAGACCGTCCGATAAGATAGCTTTCAACCTTACCTTTTACGAGATAATCTTGAGCACCCGACTGTATTGAGTTAAGACCAAAGGCTTCATCGTTGAGGCCGGTAAGTATTATAATTGGAATGTAAGAAATTTTGGCAATCACCCTGGTTAAGGTATCAAGCCCCTGACTGTCTGGAAGACCGAGATCAAGAAGAATAACATCAATATCTTCCTTGTCCAGAAGCGCCAATCCGTCTGAAAGACTGCCAGCTGCCATGACATCATATGAAGCCCCCTTGTCTTCAGATAAGACCTCACTGATAAGTCTTACATCACCTGGGTTGTCTTCAAAAAGAAGTACTTTGATACGTCTACCACCCATTCTCACCCTCTAAACAGCTAAAGGATACTTGCCGAACTCGTGAACTGCCTCCATCATCCATTTGATGTTTTGCACCTTGATGTTTGCATGTGAATTGCACGGGCCAAGGATGAGCCCGCCGCCCGCGCCTGCCTTTTTGATAGAGTCTTTGACATGGCTGAACACTTCTTCTTTTGTTCCATCAAAGAGCACGTGTGCAATATCCATATGGCCCAAAAAGCTGAGCTTGTGTCCCACATCTTTTCTGAACTCGCCAATATCAACATTTGCCGTAGGCTCTAAGGCATGATGGCCGTCAAATCCCCAGGAGATAAAATATGGCAAAAGCGGCCTTGTCCATCCGTCAGTATGGATAACGATCTTTACGCCTTTTTTATGAGCACGATCTGTGATTGCACGAAACGCATCGCCGAAAAGCTGATCCATCTGCCGTGGATTCAGCATAGGCCCTGATTTGTATGCCATATCATCAGAGTAGATAATGCCGGGAAAGCCTGCATCAGCAGATGCATCCACACACTTGAGATAGAATTGCTTATTGTATTCAATCACGTCTTTTACAAATTGTCGCTCTTTTGCGAGAAACCTCACAAAGGTCGAGAAACCGAACGGTTGCCAGGCATTTTCAAACAACCCAAAGAGATGAGAGCCGAACAAATAAATATCGTTTCCAAAACGCTGCTTTATGAAAAGGTTGTATTTGTACATCTTTTCTGGAAACGCTTCCCAGTCTTTCTTTTTGAATTGTTTGAAATCATCAGGACTTTTAAGCATCCCATCTATATAGCTCGGAGTGTCCATATTGCCGTATCCGTCATCCACAATTTTGTATAGACGTCCATAGATGTCGGTCATTTGTTTGGAATTTTTAAGCTTAAATACATTTGCATAAATGTTCCATGTCGCATCAAAACCCATCTTGATATCTGACTCAACTTTATTGACCATAAACTCCCTGATATCGCCCTCAAATCCGCCAACTATGTTGATAATGGGAGAGGTGAAATCAATGATCCTGGCTGTAATGGGATTGATGAAATACTTATACATATTGGCAGGCACTGGCCTATCAAGTGATTCATAGACGTATTTCTGCACATCCATGCATGAAACCGTGGGAACACGATCCGGTTCTTTATGATCCAATGCCAGCTTTACACGCTCTATATTATTCATTGTTAACCTCCCATATACATGAAAACTAATGAACCCCTCACCCTTCCCTCTCCACCAAGGGGCGAGGACAAAGCCTGAAGGATATTAATTCGTATCAGATTCCTCACATTCGTTCGGAATGACAGTTCCTCTCGTGAGGGATAAAACCGCTCTACATCGCCTCAAAGATCCGCACTGCCTGCACAGCATCTGCGCCGTATGCATCAACACCCATCTCGGTCGCTAATTTTTCATATGTGCATGCGCCGCCGATTGCGATCTTGACCTTGTCCCGCAGCCCTGCTTTTTTAAGTGCATCTACAACATCCCTGATACTGCCGATCATGGTGGTGAGCAGAACCGAGAGTGCGATCTTTTGCGCGCCGGAATTTTTTACAGCCTCTACAATCTTATCCTCATGCACATCAGATCCCAGATTAATCACCTCAAACCCAGCAGCAGAGAGCATCATGCCAACGATCTCTTTGCCGATATCGTGGATATCGCCCTTGACGGTTGCGATAATCACCTTGCCTTTTTTGCCCATGTCACCCGGTGCAATCTTTCCTTCAAGGAGCACGGTTCCTTCTTTGAGCACTTCGCCGGACATGATCAGATCAGCAAGAAAATATTCTCCTGACTCAAATTTTTCGCCCACAATTTTCATGCCTTCGCTCATTGCGCTGCCGATTATCTCCCATGCGGGAATCCCTTTATCAAGACACGCCTGCACTGCGGGCTGAATTGCATCTATATCAAGATCCACAACTGCATTTTTCACTTTAATCATAACATCGTCCATATTTTATCCTCCTTTATATTGCCTACAATATTCATCTTCTCATCACATTCCAATATAAAGACATTTACAAAACAAGTGAAGCGAAAAAATCTTTCAGGAACCAGTAAATTTGTCTTATTGCTGTTCCATGTGTTTCTGACAAGCCTGAGGTTTATACTTGTCAACAAGCATCTCATTATACTCTGCCATACGGCCAGGACACTCTTTCCGCTTGCAAAGTTGGCAATTTATAAACTTTTCTTCTGAAGAAAACATCAGCCCGGAAAGGCTTTTTACAGGGATCATCATCAGATTTTCATTGAGCCTCACACCTATACGATTGGTATCTTTTAGAATGGAAAATAGCTCTTTTTGCTGCTGTATGGGCCAATCTTCCAGCGATCCGGGATTCATGATCGATGTCTGGCCAGGATTAAATTTCTCATTGAGATGATTGCAAAATGCGCTGAATGCAACACCTAAAGCAAACGACTTGACGGTATCAGCCCAAAACCGCTGCAGAAATCCAGAAATCCCATTTGACCATTCTTCAATCTCTATGCCGCATGTAGCCAGAAATGGGAACACCCGGCCTACCCCATCAAGATTTGTTCGCAGAATGTGACTGGTGAGTGCTACCCCATCTATTAAAACAGATTCATCTCCTTTTGATTCGATGAGAGACTCTCTGTATATTACTTTAGGCTTTGCAATCTTCTGTCCCTGGCTGGCAAGATCAAGAGCCTCTTTGGCCTGCCTGCTATCCTTTTTCATATGGAGAGAGGATAGGAAGATATCAGCATCTATCTCAAACGGAATGGAATCAAGTAATATTGCGTCCAAGTTTTGCCTCCTTTATTGATAATTATCATATAAAGCATTTTCAGCAAAAAGTGAACTACCGTAAAGCGTGAAGAGTAAAGTGAGACCTTTGCACAATAGAATAAACTGCACATATTTGTCATTCCCGCGGAGGCGGGAATCCAGTCGCATCAATGGTTTCCTGGATTCCGGGTCAAGCCC
>JAGVNP010000147.1 GCA_020053185.1 Deltaproteobacteria bacterium
CGTGGCGTCTGGCAAATTATATCTGCCGGAGATCATATAAGGCAGATATCATACAAGATACCGTTCAAGCCGTTTATAGTTCGTAGCAGATGACTTGGTACTCTCTCGCAGATGTAGATTCTTTATTATGAAACCATAAGGTTAGATATTTTAGTATCAATTCATCTGCTATGAACTATAGATGGTCATGTTCTTTGTTTATTATAGCGGCTTAGGGTATCATTAAGACTGATAGTTTTTCCAGGTAATTCTCGGTGCCGTTCTATCCCTCTGTAGATGTTGCTAAAATTGTTGAAAGAGTACGTTGTGTCAGTTATGATAATTATTTCTAAATATATTTCTCGATCTGGCTGTTAAACAGGATTGGATGGGAAAAAGAATTCTATTTTCTTTCAAGGAGAGAAATCACTGCTGTCTTATAAAATTTCCCAGAGCAATTTCTGTGGCGAAACCCCATATTGATTGCATGGAGGTTTAAATAGTTCGTCGAAGGGGCGACGGTCAAACAAGTTCATCTGCAATACCCGGAGAATTTGATACATTGACCTGCCGAGTTTGGATTGGAATTTGAGATAAGCAACAAGCAGAAAAACACAGAGGGCAATCCAGATTTGGGTCAGTACGGCATTCTTCGAAGTTCCAAGAAATGTTTTGATTTTCAAGTGTTGTTTGATCCATTTGAAAAACAGCTCGATCTGCCAACGTTCTTTGTAAATTGCGGAAATTTCGCTGGCCTTCAAATGATGGGCATTGGTGATAAAACGATATTCCTGGCCGGTTTCCTGATCCGCGTAGGCAACCAGGCGCAACGGATCATCAATGTCCTTTAAGGTAATCTGCTGATCGTTGGTAATGCCTTTTGCTTTTCGACCGGCACGTTTCAGGAGATATGCAGCATCCGCATTGCTTTTTAACCTGGTGACAAAGAAAATCCCGTCTTTCATCAGGTTATTGTACCAAGTGTAGTCTGTGAAACCTCGGTCAAAGACCACGAAAGAGCCTTTGGGAAGTTGAAGTTTCCGGGCCCATTGAATTTCATGGCCTTTGCCATCGGTCATATCCATAAAAGTGGGGAGATAACCATCAGCATCGATCCCCATGTGCAACTTGATAGCACCCTTTGTCTTACGGAACTTGGCCCAAGGGAATACAGACAGGCATAGATCAATAGTTGTCGTATCAAGAAGATACAGCTTATTTTTGAATGAAAATTTATGGCGCGGTGCAATCTTGTTACATCTGCCCAGAAGTTGATGAAAAAGTGATTCGTAAAGAGAACTGGGCTGTTTTTCATTGACTCTTGCAAGCGTTGCCCTGGAAGTTTTCTTGATTCCAAGATGGTACAATTTGGAATGCTGGGCCTTGAGATTATCGGTGATATCTCTCAGGCTTTTTCGACCAGATAATTGCCCGATCATCATCGCCATAAACTGACTCCAGCGATTAAAGGAACGGAATTTCTGACCTGAGTGATGCTGTTCTGCCAAGGAATCAAATTCATATCTCGGAATAATTGCAGTAATCTGATTAAGGATTGTGTTATAATAGGCCATGGCTCGGATCCTCTTGTTATGGTTAATGTTTTCGCCAAATTCATTATACCACAAGAGGCTCTCCGGGCCATTTGTTATTGATCATTTATGAGACAGCAGTGGAGAGAAATACATGTTTAGCTGGAGTTTCTTCGTCAGCAAAATTGTCAGGAAATGCGAATTCAAGGGTATCTGTTCAGCCCGCCTGTGACTGCTGCGGACTTTTCTGAGCTGTTAACCCGAGGGCCGTATGCTGTTTAACTTGATTTTTTTGGGTATTGAACATCAGGGCTGTGTCGGCTGCATTATCAACAGAGCCTCTTGCAAAAATGGTCTTTTCGCCCAACCTCTGCGTTATGCTTAAAATTTTATCTTCGGAATATCAGCTATGCCTGCGGTAAATTTTTTTGCATGCCTCGGAGTCTGCGCTTGTCTGATTTTGAACGAAAATCCTCATTTTGCAAAAGGATCAACAGTATATTTTTTATATTTAAGGTGAACTTTCGTGGATTGTAAAATTCTCATTATAAAATCAAGTGGATGGTTTTTTCTGTTGTTGACGGCCCTGTTGACAGTTCCTGTCGTTTTTGCGCAAGCCGGGGATAAGGTTGTCATTGCCCATCGGGCTGCGTCCGGCTATCTGATGGAGCATAATCTGCCGTCTGTGGCTTTGGCGGTGGCCATGGGCAGTGATTATATCGAGCAGGATCTGGTCATGACCAAAGATGATCAGGTTATTGTGCTTCATGATCCCACCCTGGAGCGGGTTACTAATGTAGCCGAGCTTTTTCCGGGCCGAAATCGGCAGGATGGGAAGTATTATGCCCTTGATTTTACCTTGGCTGAAATCAAACAACTGCATCTGAAAGAGCCCTATCCCAACAGTGGGCGGTTCCCTGATACCGGCAAGAACCTGCAACTTACCGTTCCTACCTTCAAGGAAGAGTTGGAGCTGATCAGGGGGTTGGAAAAGACCATGCGCCAGGATATCGGTATCTATCCCGAGATCAAACAGCCTTGGCTGCATCGCAAGGAGGGCAAGGATATCTCTACGGCCGTGCTCAAGATCCTGCGCGAGTATGGATTTACAAGCAAAGAAAACAAAATTTATCTCCAGTGTTTTGATCCGGAAGAACTCAAGCGCATTCATGATGAGTTGATGCCGGCGTTGCAGATGGAGCTGAAATTGATTCAATTGATTGATGATAATAATGGCAATGAGACCAAGTCGTTGCAATGGGGAGAGTGGGCGAATTATAATTATGACTGGATCAGCAGTAAATCAGGGTTGCGCGCCCTGTCGGCCACTGTCTCCGGGATTGGTATGGATAAGTCCATGCTGGCTGATGAGGCCGGGAACCTTTTGCGTCCGGAA